>JALUBM010000293.1 GCA_027044845.1 Sulfurimonas sp. | reverse complement strand
TGTAATTCATATCGGAGATCTTTAAAATCATTATCTATAAATCTTATTTTACTTTTTAAAATAGGAATATCTTTGTAATTTATTTTAAAAAGATTATCTTCTCCGCTGACGAGTTGTATGGTAATTGAGTTTGAAGCATATACTTTTAGATTGTTTTTTACATGGCTAATTGTGACATCTTGTGCATATATGGCACCACCAATAGATGTTCCAATATTTGCTGTAGTTGCATGTACAATTCCTCCTTCAAGCAAAGATATTTTCGCTTCATGGCATCGTAGAACTCCTTTATGTCGATTAATATTTGCATATTTCGCATATTGTTTAGAATCTTGATGTGTGGCACCGTCAATCTCAAGGATAACTGCCTCTAAACGGCTTTTTTCACCGACAAAACCATTTACATGTATTCTTTCTGAAATAAGTGTTACACCTTCTTTGATACTATCTCTATTTGTATCGTGTTGTGTCACTATCACCTCAATATTATTATCTTCTGTTTCCTCAATAGGTTCCCTGTGTCTTGATATTTCATTGATTTTAACGCGATTGTCAACGAGCAGTTTTTTATCGTCATAATGCACATAACCACGTATTTTACTAATATAGCGTTTTGTAGTAGCATTTTCAACGATTTTGATAGAATTTTCATCTACTATTATTTGTAGGTCATCTATATTGTTGGCAAAAGTCGTATCTATATATTCCCCAAAAGCATTGAAACCATTTTTTCCGTAAAGTGGCTTTTTATATTCAATGAGTAGCTCATTTTCTTCAACTTCAATCACTTCACCTTTATGTTTTTTTTCTTTAAACCAAAAAATAAGTTTGCTAGGGTATGTGATTTGAGGATTGATACCATTGAAAAGTGGAATTTTCACCCGTTTGATAAATTTTGTGTCATAAATATATTTGACTAGGAATTGTAAATTTTTTTTCATATCTTCATCAAAGGTGTCGATGAGTATTCTATGGTAAGCTTTGATTTTATTAAATTCTTTAAAAAGTTTTTTTAATAAATCAACTGCTTGCTGTGTTTTATAAGGTATGATGGATTCAGGCGATAAAATAAGTATAGGGTGTGTAGAGAACTTGGAATAATCTATAATATAGTCAAGTTCTAATTCTGGTTTTTCTTTTTGCATAACGGTAATGGTATATAGTTGATGAAGCTCTACATGTTCATTAAGAATCTTTTCTTTGTCCATATAATTTTTTTGTATCTCTTTACTGTAGAGTTCAAAAGATTTATTTGCATTGCTTTTTATATAGGTATCGACCTTATTTATAACAAAATCACACGCTGACAGAGGAATGAGATTTTTTTCTGCAAAGGTATAGAGGGCTTTTTTTATATACCTTGTTTGTATAACTTTTTTTTCTATTTTTTTCGGCATTATTTAATACTCTAATAAATCGCTATAATCATATTTAGCAAAATCAAGGTAGAGTTTTCCATTTTGTTTGATGACCCTAATATCACTATCATAAACAGTTAAAAATCTTTTTTTTATGATTTTTCTTTGATAGGCTTCTAAATCCAGTGTTTTAAGGTAGCTTTTGAGTTCGATGATTTTATTTTTATCTTCTACTTCTATGGCTTGTTGTGTCTGTGGTAAAGGTTCGACATCATGCACTGCATTTGTATGATGTTGTGCAAGAAGTTTTGTATTGAGCAGCTCTAAAACTTGTTTTAATTGTTCATCTTTAGTGCTATAAACCTTTTCAATTTTGCTCATTTCATCACGAAGCATTTGCTCTTTATCATCTATGAGTTTATCTATTTTCTTTTCTAATTGGACTATTTTTTCTTTAAGCTGTAGATTTTCTTTTTGATACAATGATAAGACCATAGCAACGGTTGTTTTTGGTTTAGAAAGAGATTTTGGCTGCATGGTGGATTCTTTTGGTGTATCCGAAATTTCATCGTCAATGATTATATAAAGTGTGTCATCTTCAACAATATAGTTTAATTTTTTAGTACGAAGTTTTGAATTAATCATTTCTTTTGACATTTTAAATTTTTTTGAATATTCATCAAGCGTCAGTTGCATTCATCTTCCTTTTTTGTGGCTATATAGTTTGCTTAGTGGGAGTTTGTGTTCTCAAAATCCTTTGGTGTATGATTTTAGCATAAAGTTCTTTAATCTTTTTTTGCTATAATATCCATGAACTTCCAAATTCGTAGAGTAAGTTTAAATTGCTTCAAAAGCGATTTCCTCAAATGGATTTATCTCACCATTTATGTATGGAGGGAACATTTTAATTATATCCGACTATCAACACAAAGTCAACAAATCACAATTCTTTTTTAGTACCCATACCGTTTATGCTTATTAAGTGCCAAACCAAAAAAACAGAAGCATTTTAGTGATTAAGTTTAATGACTATGATAAGAGGCAGATTTTAGGGCGAGGTATAAAAGATATTTTTAATGCTATAAGACCGCAGTATCCTGTTAAAAAGTATAGTGAGGTGTTTGGGTATAATTTTGGGATGAAACAATTAACTAAAAAGACTGCAACAAATAAAGAACGAGAGATAATAAATGATTGGCTTGATTATTATGAGTGTCAGCATATAAGAGGTGCTTATTATGGTATATTTACAGATAAGAATTATGTAAATAAAGTACAATTACTCGATAATATGTTTAAAAAGTATGATAGTTTTTTAAATAAAAATGAGACTATTTACAGAGGAATCAGATTTGAAAAAAGGCTTGATGATAATAGATATGAAATATTTGTAAAAAATATAGATAAAGCATTTAAAAATTCTGAAATTATTAAGATAGATGAAGCCCCATCTTCATTTACAAGAAACAAAAATGTTGCTTTTTATGAGTTTGCAAAAGCTGATAGTGATAAATTTCACAGTATTGTTTTTAAACTAATAAAAAAAAAAAACAATGAACTTTACATTAAAGATTTTGCAGGTAAATTTGCTTATCAAGATGAAATTGTGGTAAAATCTCACAAAAGT
>JALUBM010000292.1 GCA_027044845.1 Sulfurimonas sp. | reverse complement strand
CCCTATTATTGGGCAATAAAAAGGTACTATACAGCGTTTTTCTAACAAGGGTACTGGCGAGTGCGAAAAAATGCTAGATATGGTATTTTTTAACTTGGTTAAGTTTCTTGGTTTTGTTGCACATAGCTCAAAGCCTTATGTGCTGGTGGTTTTAAGCGGTTTTTTAACCACTTGCTCACTTGGTTAAGTTTTAGTTAGTTTTAAGTTTAGAGGTTAAAAAATGGATATAAAATACATTACAAAAACAGATTTAGCAAAGGCAAATGGTGTAAGTGCTGCATATATATCTAAGCTTGTAAAAAAAGGTGTTTTTGACAAATGTCTTGATGGGAAAAGATTAAAAAGAGATTGTGCTTTAAAAACATACTTGGAAATCAAAGACCCAACACGAGACAGTCAAAGAGAAGCAAATAGAAGTTCAAAAATTTCGCCGGCGAAAAAAGCTGCTGCTAAAAAAGCTCAAACAAAAAAGACAGCGGTCAAAGTTAGTGAAGAAGTTTTGCCTGAGATTGAAAAAGTGACACATAAAAATATAAAAGATAGTGAGCTTTACAATCAAGACAACTTGGAAGAACTTGAAATACTTTTATCAAGTGCGACAACTGGAAACCAAAAAGTACAAATCATAAAAGACTTTTGGACTGGTAAGATTAATCAGCAAAAATATTTAGAGGGAGAAAAACTTTTAATACCAAAAGAGCAGATTATAAAAGATGTGCAGCGAATACTAAAAGCTTTTAGAGACAAGGCTTTAGCTCTTCCTACAAAAATATCAAGTGACCTTGTTGGACTTACTGAAAAAAAAGATGTTGCAGTGGTAGTTGAGAGCTATATGTATGAGCTACTTGAAGAACTTAGTAGTTTGGAAGATGTAGAATGATTATATCTCAATGTGTTCAAGTAGTTAAGCCACCAAAAAAGCTTACTGTATCTGAATGGGCAGATACTTACAGACAGTTGTCAAGTGAAGCCAGTGCAGAAAGTGGAAAATGGAGAACAATCCGTGCTGAATATCAAAGGGGAATTATGGATGCCTTTAGTGACCCTGATATACATACGGTTGTTTGGATGAGTTCCGCACAAGTTGGAAAAACAGAAGCATTATTAAACATAATTGGATACTTTGTAGATCAAGACCCTAGCCCTATGCTATTGCTGCAACCTACTTTAGATATGGCACAAGCTTTTTCAAAAGATAGACTTGCACCAATGACACGAGATACAAAAGTTTTAACTCACAAAATTAAAGACAGTAAAGCAAAAGACAGTGGGAATACAATCTTACATAAGAGCTTTGCCGGTGGACACATAACAATGGCTGGTGCAAATAGTCCGGCTTCACTTGCTTCAAGACCAGTACGAGTTGTTTTGTGCGATGAAGTAGATAGATACCCACCAAGTGCTGGTTCAGAGGGCGATCCAGTAAATCTTGCATTTAAAAGAAGTACTACTTTTTGGAATAAAAAAAGGATGCTTACATCAACACCAACAATAAAAGATATTTCAAGGATTGAAGCAGCTTATGAGGATAGTGACAAAAGAAAGTTTAATGTTCCGTGTCCAGAGTGTGGGAAAAAGCAAGTACTTAAATGGTCTAATGTATCTTGGGATGAAAACAATCCTGAAACTGCTAAGTATTTTTGTGAACATTGTGGAGCTGGATGGGATGATAGTAGCAGATGGAGAGCTGTAAGCAAAGGTGAATGGATAGCTGAAGCACCATCAAATGGTGTTGCTGGCTTTTGGCTTAATGAGATTTATAGTCCGTGGGTTAAATTATCTGATATGGCAAAAGCTTTTTTAGAAGCAAAAAAAAGCCAACACACATTAAAAACTTTTGTGAACACTTCACTTGGAGAAACTTGGGAAGATGACCAAGGGGAACAAATAGAAGATAATGTTCTTATGAACAATAGAGAAGATTATACAGTTCTTCCAACAGATGCAGTTGTCCTTACTTGTGGTGTTGATACACAAGATGATAGATTAGAGGGTGAAGTGAAAGCTTGGGGTGATGGTAATGAAAGTTGGGGTGTATTTCCTTTTAGAATTGAGGGTAAACCAAGTCAAAAGCAAGTATGGGAAGATTTAGACAATATTATAAACGATACTTACAAAAGAATTGATGGAGTTGAGCTTAGAATATCTTGTACTTGTATTGATAGTGGTGGACATTTTACAGATGAAGTTTATAAATACTGTAAAAAAAGAGCAGTAAAAAGAGTGTTTGCAATCAAGGGTTCAAGTATAGCTGGTAAACCTATTGTATCAAGACCTACTACATCAAATAAACTCAAAGTAAAACTTTTTACAGTTGGAACAGATACAGCAAAAGAACTTATATTTTCAAGGTTACAACTTGAAGAGTTTGGTGAGGGGTTTATGCACTTTAATAAAAAATTTGATGAAGAGTATTTTAAAATGCTTACAAGTGAAAAACTGGTTACAACTTTTAAAAAAGGTAGACCAGTAAGAATTTGGAAACCAACAAGACCAAGAAATGAAGCTTTAGATTATACGGTTTATAACTTAGCAGCTCTTGCAATACTAAACCCAAATTATAAGAAAATTCAAGAAAATATGAAGCCACAAAAAGTAGAAGCTCAGCAAAGAACTAAACAAGTACAAAGACCAAAAAAAGGATGGGCTAATTCGTGGAAATAATAAAAGAAAAAAAGAGTGTTGGAAGACCTAAAAGTGATGACCCAAAAATGAAACTAGATAGCATAAGGCTAAAAACATCTACAATAATTGATATTGAAGTAGTTGCTGAACAGCTTGGTATTTCTAAAAGCCTTTTTATTCAAACTATACTAGAAAATGAAATGGCTAAATACAAGAACCTTTTAAAACTTTAGTCTAGTTCATCTTTGATTATAGATTTTATATTGTCAAACTTTTTTTTATCTATGTAGTTTTGTAGCCAACTTTCTACCCACGGTGGAACTGGTCTATCTGTATCATTCCATTTTGTTACCGTTGTATAT
>JALUBM010000291.1:1720-2991 GCA_027044845.1 Sulfurimonas sp. | reverse complement strand
GATAAACACCATCTCTGTTTTTATAAAATAGAGAGATGGGAAGATTATCAAAAAAAGTTTTAAAAAGATTTTGTGTCTCAATACTTTCATCTTTTAATTTTTTGTTAAGTTGTTTAATTTTTGCATCAGACTCTTTTAATAACTTTGCTGTTTTGTACTGTTTGGTAATATTTCTAAGTTGAGTAAAAATAATCAATCCAAGAAAGACAACAACACCTAAAAATATCCATAAAAGATATTTATGCCGCTGATAAAAACTTAAAGGTTCATGAAGCACTATAGATTCTTTAGGAAGTCGATTTTCATTAAGGTGATAACGCTTAAGAGAAGGATAATCAAAAATCAGTTTTGTAACCCCCTGTTCCAACACGGGGATATGGTTTGCATCTTCACCTTTTAAAATTCTTTGTGCAATTTTTGCCATTACTTCACCTTGAGAATAGCCACCTATCACACTTCCACCAACAATTCCATGACCTACATTAAATCGCAAAAGAGAAAAAATTGGCTGTGTTGCTTTTTGTGCTAAAAGGGAGCCTACTTTTTCATAAGTGAAGTAATTACCTGACTTATCTTTGTAATATACGCCCAAAAGAGTAGCACTATGAGGTGGAAGTGAAGCAATCATATTTTGTAAATCTGGCATTGAAAGATTTGGTGCATAAGTGATATTTAAATCTGTTCCTTTAAGCTGATTTTTTATAGTCTCTGTCCATGCCCTACCAGTTACAAGATAATCATCAACAATAAGAAGATTTTTCAGTTTAGGAAGTAATTTTCGTGCAACTTGCAGTGTCCTTTTTGCATCAAAAAGCTCTGCCGCTCCTGTAAAATTTGTAATTCCATGAAGTAAATCTGGATGAAAATCATTCACACCACAAAAAACAACAGGGACATCTTTACCAAAAAGTTCATTCCTATAAGAGCGAAGAAAATCAAAAGCATTGTTGTCACTTGAAAGAATCACGCTAAAATGGGTATTTTTATATTTGAGTGCAAAAAGTTGTTTTAAATCAGCAAGATACTTTTTTGAAAATATCCGTTTTGTATCCATATACTCTCTATGCAAAATATAGCCATTTTTATAGGGGTCTAAAACATCATCTATAGATTTATCAATATTACGTTCCCAACTCATAGAAGAATTATAAGAGTGCAATATCAAAATATGCTTTTTAGAAGTACTCGCGAAAGTCGAAGTAACCATAAGGAACAAAAATAATATATATTTTAATTGAGTCATTTTATACCTTTGATTATATTATATCGTA
>JALUBM010000291.1:0-1710 GCA_027044845.1 Sulfurimonas sp. | reverse complement strand
AAAAAGGATAGTAGTATGGGACATGAAAGAGATATGCTGGATGATGAGATAAAAGAAGGTACCAACTTAGAAGATATCGTCCATGAAGAGAGAAGAAAAAATGAATCAGACAAAAAAAGTAAACAAGAAAAAAGAGCAAAAGACCCGCATAAAAAACGTGTTGCCGTTTGGGTAAAAAATGAAGTCCTTCATTATGAAAGTGAACTTAAAGAGTTGCAAATAGAACTTTTAAAAATGCAAAATTATGTAAAAGATACTGGACAAAAAGTATTAATGATTTTTGAAGGGCGTGATGCAGCGGGTAAAGGCGGTACTATAAAGAGAATTACCGAACATCTTAATCCTCGAGGGGCAAGAGTTGTCGCTCTTGACAGACCGAGTGACAAAGAAACTACACAATGGTATTTCCAAAGATATGTACAACATCTACCCTCAGCAGGAGAAATTGTCCTTTTTGACAGAAGTTACTATAATCGTGCAGGAGTTGAACCTGTTATGGAATTTTGTACGCAAGAAGAACATAAAGAATTTTTACATGAAGTACCTGAATTTGAAAAGATGCTCATCAATTCTAATATAAAAATCTTCAAATTTTATTTTTCCGTTTCAAAATCTGAACAAAAAAGACGTTTTGATAAACGTAGAACTGACCCACTCAAACAGTACAAACTCTCACCCGTAGATGAAAAATCTCAAGGTCTTTGGGATAAATACACCATCGCTAAATATTCCATGCTCTTAGCCTCACATACAGACTATGCACCTTGGACAATTATTCGTTCTGATAACAAGAAAAAAGCCCGTATAAATACTATCAAACATATACTCAATCACTTTGACTACCCTCATAAAATCGCAAACAAAAAGCTCAAAGCAGATGACCAAATACGTATCTTTGCCAATGATGAAATAAAGTTAATGGAAACAGAAATGACACTAAAAAAAAATAATGCTTAACCCTAACAATTTCATACCAAATTAGATAATAAGCTTGATTGCTCTATAATTAGGTACTTTAAAGCAAAAAAGCTACACCTAAAGTTTTCACCTGAAGGGTGTAACTTTTTCAAAAACGAAAGATAATTCTAGTGCAAACAATATTAAACTTTGGCACTTATGATTGGATTCTTGAGCAGTGGAAATGTATTTAAACTTTAACTTAGATTTATATAAAAAGGAATTTTTTGTTGTACGCTCAATAGAGTATTTTTTGTAATGAGCAGTTGAGAATTTCCAAAATGGTCAGAAATTTCTATGGTGTGTTTATTCGCTTGAATTCTTTCATCTATGTTTCCTTTATTTTTTAGTATTTGAATTGTACTTAAAGAGTATATAGCATTTGTGGTTTGGAGTTTAGATGGTGGAGTATTAAGAAAAATTACACTTTAGATAAATTTATAAAAATGCAAAAACTAAATTGGGAAAAATAACAACGAGGCCAAGCCCTATAAGCTGTAAAATTATAAAAGGAAAAATACCTTTATAGATATCCATCGTTGTGACACTGTTGCCTGCTGCTCCTTTTAAAAAGAAGAGAGAAAGCCCAAAAGGAGGTGTTAAAAAAGACGCTTGTAAATTCATAGCAATAAGTACGCCAAACCAAATGGGGTCTATGCCAAAAGCTGCCATTACGGGGACTAAAATAGGCACAATAATAAAACTTATTTCTATAAAATCAATAAAAAAGCCAAGTATAAAAATACTCAACAT
>JALUBM010000290.1 GCA_027044845.1 Sulfurimonas sp. | reverse complement strand
TTTTAATAAAGCTGTAAAGTGTCTGAACATGTACACCAAGTAGTTTTGCAATACTTGCCTTACTAATTTCTTTATCTAAATACTCTTGGATTAGCTCTTTATGTGGATCTAATTTTGATTTTGCTGGTCCTGGTTTTCTACCAAGTTTTACTCCTCTGGCTTTTGCAGCATCAAGTCCTTCTTTAACACGACTTTTTAAAAGTTCTCTCTCTATTTCAGAAACAATACCAAACATTGTAGTCAGAATCTTACTATTCATATCGTCACCAATAATCAATTTATCTCTAACAATAATGAGCTGTGATTCATGTTCTTTAATGATTTACTAAGCTTTGAGTCACTCGAAAAAGCTTTGTCAATCTCCTTTCTAGGGATATCAAGGATAACACTTAAAGCTCTTTTTGTTTGAGTTGTATTCAACTCTGAACCAAGTAAGCTAACTGCATCATCAAGAAGTTCATACTGCTTGAGTAGTGTTACAAACTCTATTATCTGCTCCTCATACTTATTTAGATTCATCAGAGATGAGATTTGAGCTATATTTTTTGTAAGTGTCTTATTGGATTTGAATGTCTTCTGCTTGTCTAATTTTTGTAAATTTTCGCTGAAAAAAGTAAGAACTTCTGCTCTACTATTTTTATCCTCATCATCACTTAAAAATTGATTAGCATCTAAAAAAGCTAATATAGTATCTTTAGAAACATAATTATCTTTATCTATAAATTCTCTATGACCACCAAGATTTAGTATTATACGGTGCAAAAAACGGACCAAACGGGCCACCCATCGCGATTCTATCCGGCCACCTCTGTCGCTTGACATCCGGCCACCAATGACGGAGCTTATCCGGCCACTTTGTGACCAAGTCCGCGATTTTATATGCGGTTAAGATTTAGCCGTACTTTCTAAGTGATATTTTCTAAATTTAACTACACTTTTGTAAATTTATACAAAGGTGTTACGATGAGGAAAATAAATATGAAACGTATTCGAGAAGTATTGAGGTTACATCTACTTGCTAACCTTTCTGCCCGTAAGATACAAGGTGCTACAGGAGTAGCTAGAACTACAGTTCAAGAGTATATAAAACGATGTAACGAAAGTGATATATCTTCGTTTGCCATACTCGATAATCTCAATGATGAAATACTGAACCAAAAGCTCTTTGGAGCAACTGCAACAATAACTGCTTTGAATCCCTCTAAAATAATGCCAGATTACAATAACATTCATCAAGAAATGAAACGTAAGAAAAAAACTAAAGTTACGCTCATGTTTCTATGGGAAGACTATAAAGCAACTTATGGTGAAGAGGCATATGCTTATACTCAGTTTCGAGTTTATTATCGAAGATATAAACAGAGATTAAGCCCGTCAATGAGACAAACACATATCGCTGGTGAAAAGGTATTTGTAGACTATAGTGGAGTTGTTATCCCCATCCATAACCAAAAGACAGGGGAAATAGACACTGCTCAAATATTTGTGGCTGTACTAGGTGCAAGTGGATATACATTTGTACATGCTACACCTTCTCAAAAACAAGAAGATTTTATTCTCTCACATACATTAGCATATCTATTTTTTGGAGGAGTACCTCAAGTAGTAGTACCTGACAATCTAAAAAGTGCTGTTATCTCCAATAATAAAGATGGTATTGTCATTAATGAAAGCTATGCTGCACTTGCTAGATATTACTCAATGAGAGTGGAGCCAGCTCGTCCTTACAGGCCTAAAGATAAACCCAAAGCAGAACAGGGAGTTCAAGGTATACAACGATATATTTTAGCCTGCTTCCGTCATACAAAGTTTTTTAGTGTAGATGAACTTAACGATGCAATAGCCTCTCTTATGGACAGATACAACAACAAAGTAATGAAGCATATAGGTAAGAGCCGTACAGAGTTATTTGAGGAGCTAGAGAAAGAGGAGTTACAACCTCTCCCTGCTAACAACTATGTTTATGAGCAATACAAACGAGCAAAAGTCGGTATCGATTATCATATAACATTAAAGAAGTGCTACTACTCCGTCCCATTCAAGTATCTGCAAAAAGAGGTAGAAGTTCGCTACTCAACAAACCATGTCCGTATCTACTACAACAATGAGATGATAGCAGTGCATCCAAGACTAAGAACAGTTGGTACATTCTCTACGCTTGATGAACATCGCTCTCCTAATCATGATTATATTCATAATAAATGGAACCCAGAGAGACTTCGTTCTTGGGCAAAAAGTATTGGAGAGTATAGCTCTGTGTTTGTAGAAGATTGCTTTGAGTCAGTGGGATATAAAGAACAAGCCTTTAAGAAGATTATGGCTGTATTAAAGATGGCAAAAGAGTATGGAGATACAGAGTTTGAATTAGCACTCATGTATGCAATAGAGAATAATCTCACAACAGTAAAATCTATTCGCTCCGTCCTTGACAAACATCTCTACCTGCAAAAAAGCTCAAACAATAAAAACTATACAACACCTACACTTTTTAACACACACGAGAATCTTCGTGGTGCTGATGAGTACAAATAAAATAAAGGATCCAAATAATGACACATTCACAACTAAAAGAGAAGATTGACGATTTAGGTTACAAGGGTTTAAAAGAGGCTTACGAGAGACAGTGTGAGGATATCAACTATACAAATATGAGCTTTGAGGAGAGGCTCTATCAACTCCTTGATGCACAGGACCTCTTTCTAAAAAACAAACGCATTACGATGAATCACAAGCTCTCAAAAATAAAAGATAAGCAAGCAGCACTTGATGCTATAGAGTACAATCCACAAAGGCATTTAGATAAAGCACAGATTCAATCCCTCTCTGGATTGAACTTCATTACTGCAAAACAGAATATTATTATAACTGGAAAAACGGGAACTGGCAAAAGTAATTTGGCTCAGGCTTTTGCGAATCATGCTATCCATAATTCATACAAAGTTTACTATGTACGAATGCCTTCACTACTTGAAGAGATACGACTCTCAAGGATAGATGGAACCT
>JALUBM010000289.1 GCA_027044845.1 Sulfurimonas sp. | reverse complement strand
TCAATCGCTTTAAAAAGCTCATCTTCTGCTTTTGCAAAGTGATCCATTCCTATCATTTTATAACCATTCTCGGTTAAAAAATCGATGGTATACTGCATAATTTGCAACTTTTCATCAGGACGAGGCAGTGTTGTTTCATCAATTTTACGCATTGTCTTTTTTAACCAAGGCACATGTGCATAATTAAATACGGCAAATCTGTCAGGATTAAGCGTAAGTGCAAGGGCAAGTGTCTCTTTAAAAGTATCAAGCGTTTGAAACGGTAAACCGTAAATCAAATCTACATTGACCGAGTGCATATTGTATTTTCGTGCCAAATCCATAGCATTTTTTGTAATAGCATATGGTTGCACTCGATGCACTGCAACTTGTACCTTTTCATTAAAATCCTGCAAGCCGAAGCTTACACGATTAAACCCATGTCCACTCATTACTTTCATTTGATCTTCATTAATATGGCGAGGGTCAATTTCACAAGATATTTCAGCACCCTCTGCAAAATTTGGAAAATATAATTTTATTTCACTAATAATTTCATCTAACTGCTCGGCAGAAAAGAACGTAGGTGTTCCCCCTCCAAAGTGCATTTGAATCACTTCTCGAGTCATATCCAAATGTTTTGAAAGAATTGCAAGCTCACGCTTAAGATAATCAACATAACGAATCATTTTATCTTCTTTAGATGTAAACACAACATTACACCCACAAAAGTAACAGGCATTTTTACAAAATGGCAGATGAAAGTAAAGACTTAAAGGACGTGATGCATCCTGATTTTCTAATCTTTGAATATACTCATCATATTTAAATTCATCTTTAAACTCCAAAGCAGTAGGATACGAAGTATATCTTGGTCCTGGTTTTGAATATTTTGTAAATTTTGCGAAATCTAATGCCATGTAATTTATTCCTAATAGTAAATATTTCTTTGGATTATCTCTAAAAAATGTTGAAGAACGCATAAAAGTTATTTTACAAGTTCTCCAGTTAATCTTTGATATACCTCTGAATGCTCTAAAAGTTCTGTATGTGTGCCACTTGCCACAATGGCACCTTTTTGCAATACTAAAATTTTATCGGCATCTTCAATAGTAGAGAGTCTGTGTGCAATCGTAATCGTTATTTTGTCTTTTGTATATGCATCAAGTGCTTTTTGTATGCGTTTTTCACTTTCATTATCAAGTGCTGATGTTGCTTCATCAAAAAGTAAGAGAGAAGAATGCTTGTATATTGCACGGGCAATAGAAACTCGCTGACGCTGTCCACCAGAGAGGTTGCTTCCAGATTCAGACATTACTGTTTCAATACCATTTTCAAGATTTATAGCAAATTCATAAGCATCTGCAAGTTTCAGGGCTTTTATGACTTTTTGTTCATCTATCATATCTTCACCATAAGCAACATTTGCGGCTAAAGTATCTTGAAAAATATAAACTCGTTGCGTAACAAGCGATATGTGATGTTTTAAAGATTTTAAATTATACTCTTTTATATTTATACCGTTTATCTTTATTGCACCTACATCAGGGTCATAAAAACGTAACAACATAGATATAAAAGTAGACTTTCCACCGCCACTGTCACCGACAAGTGCTATTTTTTCTCCATCATGAATTTCAATATTAACATTATCTAAAGCATAATTTCCCTCATACATTAAAGAAACATCTTGGAACTCTATACTTTTTATATCTTTTGTAAGTGTTGTATCTCCGTCTTTAATGCTTGGCTGTGTATCTAAAATCTCAAAGACCCTCTCACTTGCAGCTATGGCATCTTGAATTTTAGCATAAGTTCCACTGAGCTTTCTGACTGGTTCAAAAACAAGTCCAACAGCCGTAATAAAAGCAGTAAATTCACCAACAGTCATAGCACCATCAAAAACTTCTTTTCCCCCTACATAAATTACGGCGGCAAGTCCACTTACCCCAAGCATCTCCATAATAGGAGGCACTAAGGCACCAACATACACTGTTTTCATATTTATTTTAAAAAATTGCCAGTTATGTGTACTAAATTGTTTCAGTTCAAACGCTTGTGTATCGTTTGCTTTTATAATTTCACTGTTATTAAAAACTTCTGTTAAACGGGTTACAATATCGGCATTTTTTTCCTGAGAACGGTGCGAATACTTTTTTAATCTTTTTGCTATGGACATAAGAGGAATAACAGCTAATGGGATAACAACCAAGGTATAAAACGAAAGTAGAGGATTTAGATAGATAATATAACTGATAAGAGCAAAAACTGCCAAAACATCACGAAACATATCTGGTAGCATATTTGCAACAAATGTTTGAATACGCCCGATGTCATTTGTAACACGTGAAATCAGCTCTCCACTTCTGTTAACATATAAAAATGACATATCTTGAGATATTATATGTGAAAGCAAAAGCTCACGAAATCGTGTTACGATACTCTGCCCAATATATTCCATAAATACCGTTTGAATATATTTTCCAACTGCTTTGGTAAAATAGATACCAATCAGCCCTAAAGGAATCAGATAAAGCATCTCTTTTTTCTTTGCTATAAACATATCATCCATAAGAGGCTTCATTATCTGGGCACTTGCAGCAGTAGATATTACTATTAAAAGCCCACCAAAAACGACAAGCATATAGTAAAATTTGTACTCTTTTATATATGGCCAAAATCTTTTCACAATTTCTTTCAAAGGCTCTCCATTAACTAATTACGCTATTTTACACTATATATCCTAGATAAATGTTAATTTGATATAATTAGACAAAAACAATAAAGATTCTTATGAAATATCCTTTACATGTAATACTACGAAAAAAGCTCTCAAGTTTTATAAACAGTACAATTTCACTGTTATCTACGAAATCTGTTCATCAAAAATATATTAATATTAATGAGGTAAGAAACATCCTCATTATCAGACCAAATTACCGCATTGGAAACCTCATCTTTTTAACACCGCTTATGAATGAACTGCAAAAAAATATACCTGAGGCAAAAATAGACATCATTGTAGGTATGCGAC
>JALUBM010000288.1 GCA_027044845.1 Sulfurimonas sp. | reverse complement strand
CCTATTTGTTTTAAAAAACCGATTATAATCCATCCTGGACCGGCAAGAAGCAATGAAGTCCACCATCTAAAGCGATTCTGTTTTGTACATGATGGCATAAAACGCAAATAATCGACCTGTTCCCCTATTTGTGCAATAAGTGAGAGGGAAATACCAACGGCAAAACCGAAATAGTAGCCATTAAATTGATTTGTATGTGATGTTTGCCCCTGTAAAGAGACCAGTGCATTCAAAGCATTTGGTTCTTTTATAATGATGGCTATAAAAGGAATAATCATCATTGCCAGCCAAATAGGCTGTGTGTAAAGTTGTAATTTTGTAATAAAGGTAATGCCGTAAAACACTAAAGGAATAATAATAAGCGAACTCAAAAGGTACCCATACCCCAAAGGTAAACCAAAATAAGCTTCAATGGCCTGTGCCATAATGGATGCTTCAAGAGCAAAAAATATAAAGCTGAATGAGGCATATATCAAAGAGGTAAAAGTAGAACCGACATAACCGAATCCTGCACTACGGGTGATGAGGTCTATGTCAATGTTATATTTTGCGGCATAATAGCTGATAGGAATTGCAGTAAAAAAGATAATAAAAGAAGCTGTCAGTATTGCCCAAAAAGCCGTGGCAAAACCATATTCGATTCCAATGCCAGCACCTATGGCTTCAAGTGCTAAAAAAGAGATGCTTCCGATAGCGGTATTTGCGATGAGTATCTCAGAAAATTTACGGAATGATTTTGGTGCATACCGTAAGGAATAATCTTCTATAGTTTCATCTGCAATAAGTTCATTGTATTTTCTTAATTGTTTCATTCAAATATTATAACATTATGCTGTCTTAAAAAGGTCTCATCCTTTAAGACCTTTTTGAGACTACTGTTTGTTATACTGTTGAAAAATAAAAAGGATTACCCATAAAAGCACTTCTATTCTTCATTTTTCCTCTGTTACTCTTCGCAAATCAAACAGTTTCGGTGCAGTTGGAATGGAAACATCAATTTGAGTTTGCTGGACTCTATGCGGCGATAGAAAAAGGTTACTATAAAGCTGTAGGACTTGATGTCCAGTTAAAAGAGTACCATGCAAGTGTAAATATTGTGAAGGATGTGATGGCAGAAAAGTCTGATTTTGGTATGGCATCTTCTTCTTTGATACTTGATAAACTCAGAGGAGAAGATGTTGTCCTTGTTGCATCTTATTTTAAACAAAATGTACTGGTTTTAATTACTCAAAAAAATATTAAAAAGATACAACAGCTTAAGGGCAAAAAAATAATGGCACTTCCTTATGAACTTAAACATACAAGTTTAGGGATTATGTTGGAGCAAAATGGTTTGAAAACGAGAGATTATACACTTGTTAAAGATGACTTTGGCGTTGATAAGTTTGTAACGAAAAAAGTAGATGCGATGAGTGCCTTTATAACCAGTCAACCTTATCTCCTTGATAAAGCAGGTATTGAATATAATATAATTAATCCTGCAAAATTCGGACTTTTTTCTTATGATTTGAAACTTTTTACGAGTCAAAAATTTAGAAATAAAAATCCTCAACTTGTAGAAAATTTTGTAAAGGCAACGAATGAAGGTTGGGCATATGCATTTGCACATAAACGAGAGATAGTTAATCTGATATATAACAAATATAGTCAAAAAAAATCAAAAGATGCTTTGATGTATGAAGCAATAGAGACCCAAAGACTCTTTAAAACAAATATTTTTGCCATTGGTGCGATTGTTCCTGAACTTATCTATTTAAATGCTCAAATTTATGCAAAGTCTGAGTTCTCAGGCACAAAAATAGATTTGCTAAAACTAATAGATTCTTATACAGATAAACCGCTTATGCAAGAGGTAAAACCACGATTCTATTCTGTGAAACTTACAAAAAAAGAAAAAGAGTATCTCAAAAATAAAGTGGTGAAGTTTTGTATAGATCCCGCTTGGATGCCTTTTGAAGCTTTAAGAGACAATCATGCTGTTGGAATGAGTGCCGATTATTTTAAAATTATCAAAAAAAATCTCAATATGACTATGAAACTTATTCCAACAGATTCATGGTCTCAATCTTTAGAATATGCAAGAGAGAGAAAATGTGACATTATAACATTAGCTATGAAGACACCCAAGCGTTCCAAATATTTGAACTTTACATCTGCATATTTAAGTATTCCTTTGGTCGTTATAACAAAGCCAAATGTTTCTTTTATTGCTGATTTTTCTACGCTTACAAAGAAAGAGACATTAGCAATACCTAAGGATTATGCTTATACGGAGTTTTTGAAGAAAAAATATCCTAATTTAAAACTTGTTTTTGTAAAAAATATTAAAGATGGTCTTGAAAAGGTACGTAAAGGCAAAGTCTTTGGTTACATTGGTTCTTTGGCAACAACAGGGTACATGTTGCAAAAAAATTATATAGGAGAGTTGAAAATTGCAGGAAAATTTAATAAAAAATGGAATTTGAGTATTGGCATCAGAAATGATGATAGGACATTGTTGCATATTTTAGAAAAGGGAATTTTGAGTGTTACGCCAAATGAAAAAAAAGATATTTTAAATAGATGGATAGCTGTAAATTATGAAAAAGAAAAAGATTATAAACTGGTCTTTGAAGTTACTGGTATTGCCTTTTTTATTATTTTTATCATTGTTTTTTGGAATAGAAAACTCTCTAAGCTTAATCAAAATTTACGTGTGGCAAAAGAAAAGTCAGAAGAACTACATCAAGAAAAATCAAATTTTCTGGCAAATATGAGTCATGAAATACGGACTCCGATGAACTCAATCTTAGGCACGGCATATTTGTTAAAAGAGACAACGCTGAACGAGACACAAAAAAAATACATAAAAAAGATTGAAAATGCTACAAATAATTTACTACAGCTTATTAATGATATACTTGATCTTTCAAAACTTGAAGCAAAAAAAGCAAAACTTTCTCAAGAAAACTTTTCTCTGTTAGAAATCTTTGACGCACTCAATAATATGTATAATCAAAAACTGTATGAAAAAAATC
>JALUBM010000287.1 GCA_027044845.1 Sulfurimonas sp. | reverse complement strand
AAATTGAGGTGAAAGTCAATCCTGATTTTGTAAGAAAAGATGAAATTAAATTTTTGACAGGTTCCACTGAAAAACTTTTTCATCTTATAGGAAATGTGCCTCAGCGGTCATTTCAAGATACTTTAAAAAAGATGTATGAAAATAGCAATCGTTCATGACTGGCTTGTAACAGATGCTGGTGCCGAAAAAGTCCTTCGGGGTTTGATTGACCTTTATCCTAATGCAGATATTTTTTCCCTTGTTGATTTTTTAGATAAGACACAACGCCAGACAGTACTCAACGATAAATATGCAACAACTTCATTTTAGAAATTATTTGCCATTTTTCCCAAAAGCTATAGAGAGTTTTGATTTGCAACAATATGATTTGATACTTTCATCTTCATGGGCTGTAGCAAAAGGGGTAAAAAAAATGCAAAAACAAATACATATCTCTTATTGCTATACGCCTATTCGTTATGCATGGGATTTATATAAAGAGTACACACAAGAGCTTAAGCAGCCTAAAAAGTTTTTTGTTCAGGCTACTTTAAAGTATATTCGTCAATGGGATTTGACAACGCTGGATAGAGTGGATTATTTTATCGCTGATTCAAAATTTGTACAAAAAAGAATCCAAAAAACTTATCAAAAAAATTCTGAAGTTATTTATCCACCCGTAAATGTCAATAAATTTACGCTTTGTCAAAAGAAAGAAGATTTTTATTTGAGTGCATCAAGACTTGTACCTTATAAAAAAACAAAGCTTATTGTCGAGGCATTTAATGAAATGAGTGATAAAAAACTTCTTGTTATTGGTGTTGGAGAAGAGTATGAAGCTATTCAAAAAATAGCAAAAGAAAATATAACGATATTAGGTTATCAAGAAGAAAAATCTCTCATAAAATATATGCAAAAGGCAAAAGCATTTGTGTATGCTGCTGTAGAAGATTTTGGGATTGTTCCCATTGAAGCCAATGCATGTGGTACACCTGTTATAGCTTTGAATGAAGGTGGAACAGCTGAAACGGTGATAGATGGGGTCAATGGGATACACTTTCAAAAACAGAATATCGAAGCAATTAAAGGGGCAGTAAAAAGATTTGAGACACTTTCATTCAATTATCAGGCAATATCACAAGATGCACAGGTCTATTCTACTCTAAGATTTAAAAAAGAGTTACAGGAATTTATTGCTTCTAAAATAGATATAATACAAGTATGAAAAAGTATTTACTTTCCACAATCTTTATAATTGTTGATATGCTCGTTTTGATAGGTATCTATTATCTGAGTGCATATTTTAAATCAGGTGTTACATTTGAAGATTTTTATTTTGTAATCTTTATTGTTATTGCTCTATTTTATTATGAAAAAATTTATACGTTGCAATATGATTTTTGGCAAGAGACCTATAAACTCTTAAAAGCACTTGTGCTTGCTTATTTTATAGTTTTGGCAATTTTAACATTACAAGAAATATCTTTGCACTATTCTCGTCTTTTTATTAGTTTGTATTTTATCTTTGCCATGTTGCTCATACCCGTTATAAAAAGAGTTACCAAAAGATTGGCTTATAGCTTTTCATTGTTTAAAAAAAAGGTTTTTGTTGCAGGGGATGGAGAACAAAGAGAAATTTTCAAAAAAGAATTTGAAAAAAATTGGTATCTTGGAATGCAATATAGTGAAAATCAGTATGACACTGTTGTTATATCTTCCAAGGCATTGCAACTAGATAAAATGAATAAACAAATAGAAAAATATTTAGATAAAAATGCTTCTGTGTATGTTGTTCCGTATGTAACAACTGTGAATTTTTCCAATTCAAATATTTTGGAGTATTCTAATATAAGATATAATACGATTCAAATAGAAAATAAACTTTTAATAAAACGAAATATATATATAAAAAATATCTTTGATGTAGTTGCTGCCGTTTTGATTTCCCCTTTGTTTTTAATGTTACATGTAGCTATTGCATTGGCAATCAAGTTGGATTCTAAAGGTAAGGTTTTTTTTAAACAAGAAAGACTTGGTAAAAATAATAATTCTTTTCTATGTTATAAATATCGGACAATGTATGAAAATTCTGCTGATAGACTTAAAGAATATTTAATAAATCATCCTGAAGAAATTACTTATTATGAAAAGTATCATAAATATAAAAATGACCCAAGAATTACTAAAGTAGGAGGAATACTAAGAACGACTTCTTTAGATGAACTTGCACAGATTATCAATATCTTTAAGGGTGATATGAGTTTAGTTGGACCACGTCCGTATATGCTCAATGAGTCTGATGAGTTGGGTAAAAATAAATATTTTATATTGAAGGTAAAACCAGGTATTACAGGACTTTGGCAAGTGAGTGGTAGGAATAATCTTACATTCAAAGAGAGAAATGAATTAGAAGTGTGGTATATCAAAAACTGGTCATTATGGGCTGATTTTGTTATACTTGTAAAAACACTTAAGGTAGTTGTACTAAAAATAGGTGTAAGATAAAAAGTGGTGGCCTGTCTCGGAATCGAACCAAGGACACAGTGATTTTCAGTCACTTGCTCTACCGACTGAGCTAACAGGCCATAAATAAAAGTTTCTTAAAAGTGGTGGCCTGTCTCGGAATCGAACCAAGGACACAGTGATTTTCAGTCACTTGCTCTACCGACTGAGCTAACAGGCCATCTTTTAAAGACCGACAGTATATCTTACGGGTACTGAAAGTAAGCTTACACACTGTGTTGTTATCTAATCTTGAGTGTAATGAGTGCTAAAATATTTGAGAGAACGGCTATAATCCAAAATCTGACGATAATCTTGTTTTCTGCCCATTTTTTCATCTCAAAATGATGGTGAATCGGTGCCATTAAAAAAACTCGTTTTTTGCGAAGTTTATAACTTCCGACTTGCAGAATGACCGAAAGTGTTTCTATAACAAAGATGGAACCGATAAGCAGTAAAAGAATTTCACTTTTAGAAATGATTGCCAAATAGCCTATAAATGCTCCAATAGTCAAAGAACCACTATCTCCCATGAAAATTTCTGCAGGGTGGCAGTTGTACCATAAAAATCCTGTTAACGCACCGACAAGTGCACTCGCAATAATTGCTACTTCACTCACTTCAAAGTGAGGCATAAGCAGATAAGAACTTATTTTTACATTTCCTATAATATAAATGATAATACTGAATGTTGAGAGAGAAATAATAGAAGGCACTGTGGCAAGCCCATCAAGCCCATCTGTTAGGTTGACCGCATTAGAAGTTGAGACAATGACTATCACCCAAAGTAAGATGGCAAATATTCCCATATTAAATAGGGGTGATTTTAAAAAAGGTATATATAAATCTGTATTGAAATGAGCAAACTTATATAAAAAATACGAGATTATGAGGGCTGAAATTATTTGTAATGTAAGTTTTGTCCTAGCTTTAAGACCTGCAAGATTTTCATTTTTTTTGATTTTTGCAAAGTCGTCTTGAAAACCTACAAGAGCAAAAAGGATAAGAGTTAAAAGCCCTCCAAGTGCATAGGTGTTGTTGAGCCTGATTGTTAAAATTGAAGCAATAAAGGTTGCACCGATAAATATAATACCTCCCATAGTAGGCGTGGAAATTTTCTCTTGGTGTCGCTTGGGTGCCCATTCATTTATAGGTTGAATATTCGAGCTCTTTTGTGCCCAGCGAATAAATTTCGGCATTAAATATAGGGTAAGTGTTAAAGCGATAAAAAAAGCAATACCCGCACGTATAGTGATGTAGCCTAATATATTTATATCAAATAATGTATGTAACCAATAAAGCAAATTATATTTCCTGTTGTAAGTTGTTTATAAATTCAAAGCGACATTATAGTATAATCACGCCATAAATTTATACAATAGGAATAAAATTGAGTAAAAAAGCAATTTTAGTCATAACAGATGGCATAGGATACTGCTCAAAAACAGAGCATAATGCATTTTATAATGCAAATAAACCGACCTATGACAAACTGTTTAGTAAAGTACCGCACTCTTTAATAGATACCTTCGGACTGAGTGTAGGACTGCCTGAGGGACAGATGGGTAATTCTGAAGTCGGTCACATGAGTATAGGCAGTGGACGTGTTTTATATCAAGATTTAGTGAAAATATCACTGGCTCTGCAAGACGGTTCTTTGGAAAAAAATGAAGTTTTACAAGATCTATTTAAAAAATCAGACAGACTGCATCTTGTAGGACTTATGAGTGATGGTGGTGTGCATTCACATATAGAGCATTTTATGGGTATCGCAGATATAGCGGCAAAAAACGGAAAAACTGTTTTTCTTCATCTTATTACGGATGGAAGAGATGTCTCACCTACTTCTGCACAAAAATATTTCGAAGAAGTAAAAAAACATGTCAATGAAAATGTAAAAATTGCTTCAATCGCAGGTCGTTTTTATACGATGGACAGGGATAATCGCTGGGAGAGAATAAAATGTGCCTATGATGTGATTGTAAGAGCTGAACCTAAAATAGATATGACGCCAGAAGATTATATAAAATATTCCTATTCACTTGGTGAAACAGATGAATTTGTTAAACCGACTGCTTTTAAAGATTATGAGGGTATGCAAGAAGGCGATAGTGTACTGACTATAAACTTTAGAAGTGATAGAATGCGTGAATTTGTAACTGCTTTGGCAAATGAAAATTTTACCGAATTTGCAAGAAAGGTACAACATGTAAATTTGGCAACAATTACGGAGTATGACAAAAGCTTTGCTTATTCTGTCATGTTTAAAAAAGATGTACCGAAAAATACATTAGCTGAGGTGATTGCAAATACAGGATTGCGACAGCTTCACACTGCAGAGACTGAAAAATATGCACATGTGACATTTTTTCTAAATGGTGGGATTGATGAGCCTTATGAGAATGAAACACGAGTTCTTATCCCCTCACCAAATGTAAAAACATATGATATGCAACCCGAGATGAGTGCAAATGAAGTAGGCGAAGCGGTTCTAAAAGCTATGGATGCTGAGTATGATTTTATTGTTGTAAATTTTGCAAATGGTGATATGGTTGGACATACAGGTGATTTGGAAGCAGCAAAAAAAGCTGTAGAAGCCGTAGATACACAGTTAGGAAAAATATATGCAAAGGCAAAAGAGAAAGAGTATGCGTTTGTATTGACAAGTGATCATGGAAATTGTGAAGAGATGAAAGATGAAGAGGGTAATGTGCTTACTAATCATACCGTCGGAAAGGTATGGTGTTTCGTCGATGCAGAGGGTGTAGAAAAAGTAAGCATAGGTGGACTTAACAATATAGCCCCGACTGTGTTAAAACTAATGGAATTAGAAATTCCCTCAGAAATGGATGAGAGTCTGGTTTAAAAAATTTAAGGAGAATAAGTGAAATTTAGTGGAAAAAATGTTTTAGTGACTGGTGCAAGTCGTGGAATTGGGGCAGAAATTGCAAAGACTTTGGCAGGTTTTGGTTTAAAAGTATGGATAAATTATAGAAGTAGTGCAACAGAAGCGGATGCAGTGAAAGAAGCTATTGAATCAAATGGTGGGAGTGCGGCTGTTATCGGGTTTGATGTAACGGATGAGGCGGCATTTATTGATGGTATTAAAACAATTGTAGATGCAGATGGTGAGCTCTCTTACCTTGTAAATAATGCGGGGATTACAAAAGATAAGCTTGCCCTTCGTATGAAAACAGAGGATTTTATGGTTGTTATCAATGCCAACCTGACATCTGTTTTTATTGGTTGTCGTGAAAGTATGAAAGTAATGCGTAAGAAGAAATTTGGCTCGATTGTCAATATAGCTTCAATTGTAGGTGAAACGGGTAATGGGGGACAGACAAATTATGCGGCAAGTAAGGGCGGTGTTATTGCGATGACAAAAAGTTTCGCTATAGAAGCGGCAACAAGTGGCATACGTTACAATACTGTTACTCCAGGATTTATTGCAACTGAAATGACAAAAGTGCTGAGTGATGAGGTGAAAAAAAGCTTTACAGACAAGATTCCTATGCATCGTTTTGGGAATGCCAGTGAAGTTGCCGAGGCGACAGCATTTTTACTTTCAGACCATGCGAGTTACATTACGGGCGAAACTTTGAAAGTTAATGGCGGAATGAATATGGCATAAATGTACTCTAAGATATTTATGCTATAATTACAGGATTTTAAACTTAAAAACAGGAGCTATAATGGCACTTTTAGATGATATTAAAGAAGTAGTAGTTGAGCAATTAAGCGTTAACCCAGATGAAGTAAAACCGGATGCAAAATTCGTAGAAGATTTAGGTGCAGATAGCCTTGATGTTGTAGAATTAGTAATGGCTCTTGAAGAAAAATTCGACATCGAAATTCCTGATGATGAAGCTGAAAAGATTCAAACAGTACAAGATGTTGTAAATTATATCGAGAATAAATAGTCAATTTTTAATTTTGTTAAAGAGGAGTTGTTGCCTCTTTAACAGTAAATATTTTTAATAGTTAATGAACTATATTAATTTTTAAAAGTATTTTATATTTTATGGAGAGTGTTCAATGAGAAGAGTTGTAGTAACAGGTTTAGGAATGATAAATTCATTAGGTCATGATAAAGAGAGTTCTTTTAAGGCAATATGTGACGGCGAGTGTGGAATAGATACTATTACAATATTTGACCCTGAAAAATTCAGTGTAAAAATAGCTGCAGAAGTAAAAGATTTTGATCCTGCAACAGTCATGCCTCCAAAAGAAGTAAAAAAAGCAGACAGATTTATTCATCTTGGACTTAAAGCTGCAAAAGAAGCAATGGTCGATGCAGCATTGCCTGAAGATACTGATATGGAACGATTTGGCGTAAGTGCTGGTTCTGGAATTGGTGGACTTCCTTCGATTGAGAAGAACTCTGTAATTCTTAGCACAAAAGGACCTAGACGGATTTCTCCATTTTTTATTCCTGGAGCACTTGTGAATATGCTTGGTGGATTTGTTGCTATCGCACATGGCACAAAAGGTCCTAATACTTCAAGTGTAACTGCATGTGCTGCTGGAACACATGCAGTAAGTGACGCTGTAAAAACAATTATGTGTAATGGTGCCGATAAAATGTTAGTTGTTTCTGCTGAGTCTGCTATCACAGGTGTTGGCGTCGGTGGTTTTGCTGCTATGAAAGCACTTTCAACGAGGAACGACGATCCAAAGCATTCATCTCGTCCTTTTGATGCGAACCGTGATGGTTTTGTTATGGGAGAAGGTGCTGGTGCATTGGTTCTTGAAGAATATGAATCTGCAGTTGCTCGCGGAGCAAAAATATATGGTGAAGTTATTGGTTTTGGCGAAAGTGGTGATGCAAGTCATATTACTACTCCATCTCTCGATGGTCCTGCACGTGCTATGAAAGCTGCTTATAAAATGGCAGGGGAACCAAAGCTAGATTATGTAAATGCACACGGAACAAGTACACTTATTAATGACAAAAATGAAACTTTAGCACTTAAAGGTCTTTTAAGTGGAAAAGAGAACTGTCCTCCAATGAGTTCAATTAAAGGACAAATAGGTCATTGTCTTGGTGCTTCTGGAAGTATAGAAGCTGTTACTTGTTTAATGGCAATGAGAGACGGAATTATTCCTCCAACAATAAATTATGAAACACCTGATGAAAATTGTGATTTGGATTATGTAACGGAAGGTGCAAGAAAAGCAGATCTTAATATTGTTATGAGTAACTCATTTGGTTTTGGCGGAACAAACGGTGTTCTTATATTCAAAAAAATCTAGTTGATAAGGATTTAATGTGGCTACATACTTAGACTTTGAATATAAAATAAAATTTATTCAAGAAGATATAATTTCTGCACAAGTTCGTCATGATCTTGGAGCTGTTGAAGAACTAACAAAAAAACTGGATAAAGAAGTAAAAAAGATTTATAAGAATCTTTCTGATTTTCAAAAGCTTCAGCTCGCACGCCACTTGGATCGACCTTATGCCTTAGATTATATTAAGTTTATTATGAGAGATGAGTATGAAATTCATGGAGATAGGCATTTCCGTGATGATGCTGCTATTCTCTGTTATATTGGTTATATTGGTGATGAAAAAGTTATGGTTATCGGCGAACAAAAAGGGCGTGGAACAAAAAATAAACTTAAACGTAATTTTGGTATGCCACATCCTGAAGGTTATAGAAAAGCACTTCGTGCCGCAAAATTAGCTGAAAAATTTAATTTGCCACTTTTGATGCTAATAGACACACCAGGTGCATATCCAGGCATTGGTGCAGAAGAGCGAAACCAAAGTGAAGCAATTGCTCGAAATTTACTTGAACTTGCAGAATTAAAGATACCTACTGTTTCTATTGTTATTGGTGAAGGTGGCTCGGGTGGAGCACTCGCAATTGGCGTTGCCGATAAATTTGCTATGATGCGTTATTCTATATTTAGTATTATTTCTCCTGAAGGTTGTGCTGCAATTTTATGGAATGATCCTAAAAAAGTACAAACAGCTACAAATGCACTTAAAATTACTAGTGCAGATCTGAAAGAGCTAGATTTGATTGATGAAATTATTGATGAACCTTTAATCGGAGCGCATAGAGAGAAAGAAAAAGCAGCAGAAGTTCTTAAAGAGTATTTTTTAAAAGAGATAAAGGAACTTAAAGCCATGAGCGAAGAAGAAAGAATGAATGCTCGTTATGCAAAACTTACAAAACCAGGTGCTTTTAAAGAGTAATTTTTTATTGCTCTTTTTCTTCTTTTTTTAGTTCTAGGAGGGGATCGAATTTTGGACGCTTTAAGCGTGGTGCCTCTTTAGAAAATTTGATTAAATCTTCTACCGTTTTTATATGTTCATTTAAATTATTGAGACTTAATAGAAATAATCCATAAGTCGTTATAACATCGCTCATCGCTCTGTGATGTCTTGCTTTTGGATTTAGATGAAGTGTTTCATCTAAATATGAAAGTGCATATCTGTAAGAGACGATGGTTCTCTCTGCTAAAGCAAGAGAACAGAGACTTCTGTTTAAAAGCGGTTCTAAGCCGATTTTTTGTAAACTTTTAGAGACAAAACTATAATCAAATTTAACATCATGTGCAACAAATATGGCATCCCCCAAAAAAAGTTTAAAATGCATAAGAACATCTTTAAGCTCGGGGGCATTTGTTGTGTCATTCGCAGAAATACCTGTAATTTTTGTTATGTGTGGATTAATCTCCTGCGTATGCACCAAAGATTCAAACTTATCAATAATTTGTCCATTCTTTACTTTGATGGCAGCGAGTTCGATAATTTGGTGCTTTTCTATTTTTGAACCGTTTGTCTCAATATCAACTATACAAAATTCTGCTTCTTCTATAGGAATAAATTTTGTACTAAAATAATAATATCCATGATATTTAATTATATGTAAGCCCTGAGCTTTCCAAAGTTCTATGGAAAGCTCTAATTCTTCTGTAAGCTGTCCTTTAAGTGTTTTTAGTGAAAGTCCACGTGAAGTAAGGCGTGAAATGCTTTTGGCGTCGAGATTAAAATCATTAGTGAGCATTTTGTATAAACTCTTTTACTTTTACGGCATCTTTTTTACCGTGTGATATTTCAACACCGCTACTAACGTCAAAAGCATAAAAACCATATTTTTTTAAAGCAGATATATTTTTTGGAGTCAGTCCACCTGCAAGAATTATTTTAGAGCAGTCTATCCCTTCAAACCATTGTGTATTTATCTGCTTTCCCGCACCACCGTAGGTTTCACAGTAAGCATCTACAAGTCGATATTCATTATTATATTTGAGTATATCTTCTTTTGTTTTTGCACGTATCACTTTAATATGAGGTACTTCGAGGGCATTGTAAAATGCTTCGTTTGCGGTGAAATGAATTTGAGCGAGTGTAGCACCTATCTCTTTACATGTGCTATTAACTATTTGAGCATCAACATTGACAAAGAGAGCTACTTTTTCAACAAAAGGAGGTAACTTTTGAATAATATTTTTTGCCTGTTGTGGTGTAAGGTAACGGGGTGATTTCTCATAAAATACAAATCCTAAAGCATCTGCTCCAATATCAATAGCCATCAGAGCATCTTCATAAGAGGTTATACCACAGATTTTTGTACGCATTATATTTGCAGACTTTTTATAGCTTTCGCTCTGTTCTCATGTTTAAAAACATAGCTCCCCGCAACTACGACATCAACGCCGACTTCTTTGAGTGCATGGATGTTTTTATCGTTCACGCCTCCATCAATTTGAATCAAACAATTAGGATTGAGTCGATTTCGCATTTCATTAAGTTTTTTTGCTTTTGGAATTACTGATTGTATAAATGTTTGTCCACCAAAACCAGGATTAACACTCATAAGTAGAACCATGTCTAAATCTTCAAGAATATATTCAAGTTCTTCGGGAATGGTATTTGGGTTAAGCACTATACATGGTTTGATTCCAAGAGAGCGAATTTTTTGAATTAGCCTATGTGGATGTTTTTCTTCTTCTATATGAAAAGAGATATATTTAGGTTTTAAAGGAGCAAATAAATCAACAAAAAATGTATTGTTCTCAACCATAAGGTGAATATCAAGAGGTTTTGTGGCTGTTGTTGCTATGGCAGAAACGACAACAGGACCTATAGTGAGATTAGGCACAAAATGTCCGTCCATTACATCAACATGTACTAAATCACATCCCGCGTCACAAATCTCTTTTACATCTCGTGCCAAATTTCCAAAGTCTGCTGAGAGAATACTAGGAGCTACCTGCATTTTATTCCTTTACGTTATTGTGTAATTATAAACTACAATAGCTTTTATCTTGTTAAGAAAAATAAAAACTTGTCATTATCAAAAGATAAATCAACTTGAACGCCTTTTTTGCCCTCGGCAACTTCTAAAAGACCATTCATATCTTGATATGTTCGAGGTAGGGTGATATTGACGCTTATATGTTCATCTGCTAAAAGTGTTTTGACTTTTCCTCCGACGATATTGACAAGTTCCGCCAAGGTGTCGAGTATTAGTTCTTTGTCCTCTGTACTCTCTCCAATAAGTAGTTCACAGGCTTTTTTTGCAATACCCAAAGGAAAAACAAGCATGATCATACCGTCAATATCACCGTAAAATCCGATAGAACTTGCTATTTTGTCAGACTGATCTGTGATTTCGATTTTATTGACTTTAGCTGCATCTTTTACTGCCTTTGAGTTGGTCATCATCTCTATTGTTGTCACAGTTGCATCAATAAAATTTGGCAGCTCCGTTACAAGAACTTTATTGATAGCACGTTTGTTTTTTCCTGAAACGGCACTACTAGCTCCTAGTTCATCTAAAAGTTCTTTGTTTTGTAAAATATCATCCATTTGATTAAAGAACATCATTCCAGAATCCTCAAGTGTCTCTTTAAAAAGAATAGGTGTCTTATCAAATGACATACCTATAAAACATAATGTTGCATTGTACTCAGCAGCAGAAGATGCAAGTTTTGAAAAAAAGTTTAATGCATGAATATTCATACTAACAACTTTATACACATCAAAAATAAAAAGTCTAAAACCGACATTGAGTGAATTATTATGATAAGCTATGTTAAAAGTATTGCCTATTTCAGCATCTAAAAAAGAAGATAGGGTGTAAATAATGGCATTGCCAGTTACTCTCGTTGCAACTTGCTGCCCCATTTGTCCAAGAAATGTATCTTCAATGATGATATCATAAGCATCTTTTACTTCTGCTTTTTGCAAAAATTCTTTTTGTGTTTGTGCAACAATAGGATTGTGTCCGTTGTCATGTAGTTCTATAGCCAGTGCAGCTCTTTGGGACTTGTCATCGCTGAAGAGAAGAATGTTTTGATTTTTTTCTTTAAAACTTGCAGAAAAGAGTGATGCAATTTTTTGTGTTTTAAAAAGTGAAAAATTTACATCATCATTATAAAACTTTTTAATTGCATTATACTTTTTCTTATCATAGTCGCAAAAACCTACAGTAATATGATTTGCTATTCTTACTTTTTGAAACATTTTCACAAAGGTGTCTAACCCGTTTCTATTAAAAAAAATCACTTTTTTAAGTGAAACAAGAATCATAGAAGCATTACTTTTTACAGTTTGTTCTATATCTTCTATACTTAGTAGTGAGGCACTTGATGCACCGTCTAAAAATCCTTGAGGATGAAATACTCCGATGCTGTCTTTTATTACCGCTCTCATTTAATCTCCATTAATTGTGAAAAATCATCATATATATCACTGACATAGTCTATTTGAAAGTCAATAAAATCATTGAGCTGTGCCTCTATAAAAGTAGGTTGTGATAAAGTATAAAAAAGAAGTAAATGCATCCATTTTCCCAATGTATTGATTGTCTCATCATTCGAAGATTTAACGCCAGATGAAGCTTGTATTATAGCTGCCGTGCTTTCAGGCATTTCCCACCTTTGGGCAATTCTTTGGCAAATATCAAAAAGATCCATTTTACATAATCTTTGTAAAATGGTGTTTAAATCAATTTCATCTACACTTCTTAAGAGTTTTACATCTTCTAACTTTTCACAAAATAGTGCTTCTGAGACTATAATACTTGCAGGAAGTAAAGAAATAGCACTTTGTACATCTTTATCATTTATATTTAAATGAGCAGTAATCTTGTGCCAGTTTGCTGAGAGCTGTGCTTGTAGGTCGTAAAAAGAAGATTTATTGAGTTTGAAGAGTTTCCATTTTGTTGGCGAAAGCAGAGAAATCATATAATTATAAGTTGTCTGCTGTGATTTAGATACACCAAGTATGCCAAATATTTGAGAAATATCATTGACTTCATTTCTAAACCCGTAAATAGGCTTATTGACAAGTTCCTTGAGATAGGCATTAAGGGCACGGTCCTCTTTACCTGTTTTTGCAGCTTTTACTAAATCACCTTGATTGAGTAAAGTGAGTGTTTCTTTTAGAACCTTTGGTGATGGCGGTATTTTTGCTATATATGAATCAATTTGTTTTGTTGTAATCAAAATGTTATACTTTATGTTGAATGTTGTACATTTTAGCTAGAAAAAGATAAAATGTCTATAAAAAAGTTGTTTAGTCAAAAATATATTTGGCTTAAGTTGGAGTTTTGCTTTGATTTGATACAATTCGCAACTTTAAAATATCATTCAAGGATACTCAAATGGCAAGAAGATGTGCTATTAGTGGCAAAGGCCCTATGAGTGGGAACAATGTTTCTCATGCAAAAAACAGAACAAAACGTCGTTTTTTATTAAACCTAAGAAC
>JALUBM010000286.1 GCA_027044845.1 Sulfurimonas sp. | reverse complement strand
ACAATATAAAACAAATGTTTTATAGTATGATAAAAAAAAAGGGGGGGGGAATATAGTGTGAAAAAAAATCTATTGATATTTTTGTCTATTATTATAACTGTCTTTGTAAATATTGCAGAAGCATACGATAGTGGTACAGCTTCTGAATGTATTAAGCATAATTTATTCTCGATAAGTAGAAAAGAAGATATACCGATAATAATATTTTTAGAGCAAATTTCTAAAGTGTGCAATCTTAAATTGCAAGTAGATACAAATGCTCAAGATAGTGTAGAAGCACCATCAAAAATAAAAGTGTTCAAAAATGAACGACTTTCTGATTTGCTGGATTTGTTACTTAAACCTAATAAATTGGCATATAAATTTGACAATGATACATTGGTTGTTTTTACAAATGAAGATGCAATTGATTCCATCTTTCAACAACCTTCAAAAAAAATAACATACAAGGTACCAAAAGCATATTCGGCACTTGGCAAAGAGCTTGCACCACTTCAACAGAGTTGTAAAATATATCAAAAATTACCACTCATCGATCAAAAGATGAAATCGGAATGCAAAAAGTATGATGAAAAAGTTACAAAAGCATTCGAGATAGGCTATAAAATAGACAATGATAGCTTTAGAAAAAATGAAGAAAAAACAAAAGCAAAAAAATATTTAACAATGATGCGTGATGCAAACAAGGATAGAAAAGTTCTTGAAATGGAGATTGAATCTCAAATTATAAAAGCGAGAGAGCACAACAATGTCGATAAATATATCCAGCTTATTCAAGGAAGACATTATCGACTTACTAAAAAAGATTATCAGTTTATGGATAAGTATCATAAAAAAATGAAAGCTGATCGCCGCTATATACAATATGCAAAACTTAAGAAAGAAAAAGAAAGAGAAATAGTAAATCAGAAAGAGAGAAGAAGAAGGGAGATTGCACGCAAAATAGAAGCAGAAAAACTTTACAAAAAAGCACATGCGAAATTAAATAATTATAATCCTACAGTCTATTTGAAATTATTAAAAAAAGCCTGTAATTTAGGACATCCAAAAGCCTGTTATGACTTTGGACTATTTAATCATCCTACAGATCCTTATAATAAATATTATCAAAAATCATGTAAACTTAACTATGCACAAGCATGTAGTCAAATCGCAACCTCATTTTTGTTTAAGAGAAATTTTGAGAAAGGTTTAATCTATGAAAAAAAAGCTTGTGCATTAAAAGATAGTGATTCATGTTTGTTTATATCAGGTATCTATAAAGATGGTTTTCATGTGAAAAAATCAGATGAGAAATTCCTGATGTATCAAAATAAAGCTGAAAAAATTATGGTTTCAAAATGCAATCAAGGTGGTGGCAGTGAATGTAAAAAATTGGGCGATCTGTATTATAATCCTGAAGGAAGCACAAAATATCATAAATTCAATGCTAAATATGCCATACAAGCTTATCGGACCGGTTGTAAATTAAATAATAAATCTTCTTGCAAATCATTAGCAGATTTATATTATGATGGAAAATATGGACAAGTTAATGCAAAAGAGATACTTCGATTATATGATAAGGCTTGCATGCCATATTCAGATATAGAAGCAGGCGCATGTTGGCGTGCAGGTAAAATTTCTTATACACTAGGGGATTACAAAAAAGCAAGTAAATACTTTGAGCAAACCAGTTATCTTATAAGAGTTAGGGATTCAGACTGGGGCTTTATGCTCGGAGATATGTATGCTACAGGCAAAGGAGTGAAGAAAAATATAGATAAGGCAAAAGAATATTTCAAAAAAAGTTGTGAAACCGGAAAAAGTGTACAAAAATTTATTAGAGAAGACATGCTTTATGGATGTCGAGCATACAATAAACTTCTGAACGCGTATCCAGATTAACAGAAAATTTATTAGCATTAAGATTTGATTACTAAGTGGAGAATAGGCTGACAAAATAGTTGAAAAAGTTTTGCCTAAAGATTCACAAGAACAAAAAGAAAATTCAAAAACTGCACAAGATGTACCCAAAGAGGAGGATATCGCCAAACATATAGCTCAAATAGAGATGATGAAAATAAAACAGCCTGAGAAATTTTTGCACAAGAAGGTTGAATTTATACCGAAATCGTCAAACTCGCTAGTCTATCAGATTTTGATTGGTGTTATACTCTTTGTAGCTATAATGGAAATGCAAAAAAGATACGGAAAATATAGTTTTGAGGAAGCTCGGCAAGCTTGCCAAGAGCAGCATAAAGTGCTCCCTTTAACAGCAGAAGATTTCATGGATAGTGGCTATCAGTTGGGTACAGTTGGTTTTTGGACGGCAAAAGGGAGAGTGATATATCCGGGAGTATGGAAAGATTTTTTGCCTGAGCCAGATAGTTATGGATACAAATATATTTGTGTTGACAAAAACGGGGAAAAGCCAAAGTGGTAATGGGATGCAAGCTAAAAAAATATTTCAGTTGATAGCCCCACAGTGGGGCTAAGAGTAAAAAATATAATGCACAAGTCACGCTACAATAACCAAAAGTTTCAAAACAATCTTGAACACTATTCATGCCGCCACCTGTTGCCCAGGCAGGATCCACCGCTTTAGACCCGGATTCCAATCTAAGTACAATCTAAGTACCGTGTATTGAATTTCCACTTCTAGGATATACAGAAACAAAGATAGAATAAATACGAGGAGACCAATAATTATATGAAGTCTAATGGCAAGATTTTCACTCAAAATGACATATTTTAAAGCTTCAAAAGTGAAATTTGCTACAAGCCTTGAATGTGTAAACTTCAAATAACAACAGACAGCACTAAAAGATATAAACCAAAACAGGAGATGCAAAATATATTCAAATTCTATGGAGATGATTATATAGCTAGACATAAACTAAACTCAATGCAACTCAGAGCCTTACTACAAATAAGAAACTTTTTTAAAAATAAGAGCATATTTCTTATTTCAGTCTTCTAATAAGAAATGTAAGCTAAAAAAAAGAAGCTGATTTACTAGCCACTCCAAGAGGAGTAGCTAGTTTATAAAGTCAGAAAA
>JALUBM010000285.1 GCA_027044845.1 Sulfurimonas sp. | reverse complement strand
CATTCTGAGAATAAAAAACTAAATCCACACCTCGTTTATCTTTTTGAAGAAAATACTTTAATTTATGCCGTTGCAGTTCTTCTTTTAGACAAAAAAGTTGATACGGATCTAAAAGTTTTGCAGACAATTTATAGGTAATAGTTTTAGTTATTTTTTCATCTAAATCCAGTTTTACATAGACTTCATTGACAGGATAAAAATAACCAAGTCTTTCAGATTTAGAAAAATGATTCAACCAAAGCTTTTCTGGTTTACTCGGACTCGCTTTTGTTTTCAAAGCGAAAGGTTTTGTATCTACAATTTCTTTTTCAGAATTAATAGATACTAAGAAAAAGACAATAAATACTGCCACTCCCACTGCTAAGAGAGGAGCAAACCATTTTATTATCTTTTGCATTTAAACAACAAAGCTTATTTAAATTTATCTTTGATTAGGTCACCTAAAGAGTGTGATTCAGTATCATTAATCTCTTCAAGCATTGCTTGATTTTTAATATAGTCTAATTTTTTAACAGACAAACGAATACGGTCACGACGAGTATCAATATTTGCAATAGCAGCTTCTATTTCTTGACCCTGCTCTAATTCCTCTTTTATTAATGGAACTAAATCTTCATCACGAATAAGTGCATCAACACCATCTTCTAACGAAACAAATACACCAAAATCTTTAATATCACGGATAGTTCCTGTTACTATAGAATTTACTTTATGTGTCGTAGCAAATTTATCTATCGGCGATTCTAAAAGAGTTTTACGGTTTAAAGATATTTTTTGTTCATCTTCATTGATTTTAGCAATTTTTACTTCAACTTCCTCACCAGATTTTAAAACATCTTTTGCTTTTGTATTTTTATCCCAAGAAATATCTTGATTATGTAAAAGACCTTCAACACCGTCAATACGAACAAATGCACCGAAATCAGTAAGAGAGGTAACAGTTCCTGTTACAATATCGCCTTCATTATACTTTTTCAAAAATTCATCAAAAGGTTTTGGTAAAAGTCTTTTTAATGAAACACGAAGTTTATGTGTGTTTGAATTAATCTCTATCACTTCAACATCAATCTCTTGCCCCAGTTCTAAATAATCATTCGGATTTTTTACATTTTTATTCCAAGTAATCTCTGAAATATGTAAGAAACCTTCTATATCATTTCCAAGGTCAACAAACACACCATATGCTTCAATGTTTGAAACAGTAACGGTAATTGTATCACCTTCATCTAGTTCGCTTTCAACTTCTGCCCAAGGGTCAGGTTGAACAGCTTTTATAGATAATGAAAGATGACGCTTGTCTTTATCATAAGAGATAGCTTTTACAGTTACTACATCACCTTCATTATAAAGCTTAGATGGATTAACGGGACCTTTATAAGAAATTTCATTGTAGTGTACCAATCCGTCAACACCACCAACATCAACGAACATACCATAGCTAGTGATTTTCTTAATGACACCTTCAACGATTACATCTTCTGCCATAAGCTGGTCAATAATCTCTTTTTTCTTTTTACGCTCTTCATTAAAAAGTTTACGACGTGAAAGAATGATTGAGTTTTCAGTTGGGTCAATTTTAACAACCTGTGCTTTAATCTTACGACCTACTACATCATCAGTATCTTTAAACGCTGCTAATGAACGAGGCATAAAAAACGAAACAGCATCAGCTTCTACCACATAACCACCACGATTTTTCTTTGTAATGATACCTTCAACAACAAGATCTTCAAAATCTTCTTTGTTTGCATCAATAAACTCAATAGTTTTTTCTTGCTCTAAAACTTTTTTGTAAGATATTTTAGGACGCTCATTATAGTACCCCATTACCATTACTTTAATTTTATCACCAGTATCAAACTTTAACTCGCCATTTTCATCACGAATTTCATCAAGATAAATTATACCCTCAAGTTTATCACCTACACCAACCAATGCTCTATTGTCATCAGCTTGTATTTCCACTATCTCACCCTCTACGATGCGACTTGTTTCCTGTTTTTTTTCACTTGCAGCAAACATCTCTGCAAAATTTTCTTCTTCTTCAAATGATTCGTTATCGAACGCCATTGCCTATCCTCTGTTACATAAAAATTGCCATAATTATAACTAAATTATAATTAATTTATACTTTTTCTATTGAATTAACAACATTTTGTATAATCCAGTCTGGAGTTGAGGCACCTGCAGTAACACCACAATATTTTTTATCACAAAACCAATCATTTTCTAATTCTTTTTCATCTTCTATATGATAACTATTTGAGCAATACTTGTTAGCAATACTAAATAATTGTTTAGTATTTGATGAATTTTTTCCACCAATGATTATCATAATATCGGCTTTTTTGGAAAGTTTTCTTACGGCCTCTTGATTTTCAAAGGTTGCATTACATATAGTATTAAAAACTCGTACCTCTTTATGACGAGGAATCAAATAATTTGCTATTTCCATATACTCTTCAACTTTTCTAGTCGTTTGAGCGATTAAAGCTATGCGTTCATGGAATTTTAACTCTTCAAGTTCTGTTACTGAAGTAACAACTTTTGCACCATGTGTTGCATAAGATTTTACACCTTTTATTTCAGGGTGTGCTTCATCACCAAAAATAACAACATCGTAGCCCTTTTCACTCATTTCTTGAGCAATTTCTTGAGGTTTTGTAACAAAAGGACATGTAGCATCCACTACTTCAACACCACTATTTTCTAATTGTTCCAGCTCATCCTTAACAATTCCATGCGTTCTAACAATGGCTTTGTCTCCTGCTTTAAACGTTTGAAAATCTTCGATAAGACTAACTTTAAAATCATTATCAAGCCGTGCAATTTCTTTAGAATTATGAATCAAAGGACCATAAGTAGCCGAATTCATATTCTCTTCGGCAATTTTAATTGCTCGTTTAACACCAAAACAAAATCCATAATTTTCAGCTAATTCTATCTTCATAAAAACTTCACCTGTGTAATTTTTTGTATAAGTTCAAAAAAGTTTGGAAAGGAAGTATTAATACATTCCAAATCCGTTACTTCCATGCCACATTTTAGTCCTGCGATAATAAAGCTCATGGCAATTCGATGATCACCGTCACTATCAATTTCAGCTTTTTTTAGCTCTGCCCCAATAATTTTATAGCCGTCTTTATATTCATCAACCTCTATACCACAAGCTCTGAGTCCTTCTACAACCGTAGAAATTCTATCAGATTCTTTAACACGCAGCTCCTGTGCATTCTTCACCAGACTTTCACCCTCGGCACATGCCATGACAATAGAGAGTGCAGGCAATTCATCAATGAGCCATGAAATATTTTTCTCAATAACAATTCCGTGCAGTGGTGCATACTTTACATGTATATTTCCCACAGGTTCATATTTATCATCCATCAGTTCATAAGAGATGTCTGCACCCATACGCTTTAAAGCTTTAAATGCTTCAATGCGTGTAGGATTCAGAGTAACACCTTCTAAAACAATATAGGAATCAGGCAAAATTGCAGCCGCTACCGCAAAGAAAAATGCAGATGAAGGGTCAGCAGGTACTCTAATTTTTAAAGGAGAAAGCGAATTTCTCAATGGTGTAATTATTGTTTTGAGTCCCTCAACCTTTATATTCGCGCCCATACCTTTGAGCATTCTTTCCGTATGATCTCGAGAAAGCTCTGGTTCACGATATGTACAAGTACCGTCTGCTCGAAGTGCTGCTAAAATCATTGCACTTTTCACCTGTGCTGAAGCAATTTTACTCTCATAATCAAAAGCTTTAAGTGAAGCACCACGGATTGATAACGGTGCTAACTCACCATTCCCTCTCCCATCAAGTTTAGCACCTATACTTATAAGCGGTGACGTTACACGTTTCATCGGACGTTTACGAAGATATTTATCCCCCGTAAGAATAAAATGACCGTTTGCAGAACTTAATAAGCCACAAAAAAGACGCATACCCGTTCCTGAATTACCACAATCAAGAATTTCAAAAGGCTCTTCTATACCGTTTGAAGATATTTTTATGGTTTTACCATCATCCTCAACCTTCGCTCCAATATTTTTTATTATTTCCAAAGAATTTAATGTATCTTCAGCCCGTAAAAAATTCTCTATTTCACTTACACCACTACTCAACATGGAAAACATAACGCTACGATGTGAAATAGACTTATCAGGTGCAATCTCCGAGATATTTAGAGAAAAACTTTTAATAGGTAAAACGGTTACTTTGCTCATCGCAAACCAATTCCAAGTTCATTATTTAGTGCATCAAGTATAGAATTCATTGCTGCTGTAATATCTTCTTCTTCTAATGTTTTTTCATCAGACTGCAGTACAAAACGCAAAGAAAGGCTCATATTCTCACCTAATAATTCATCACTATATTTATCGACTGGATAAAAACGTACCACTTCTTTAAGAGCATGTTTACCAATAACATTTTTTACTCTTTCATAGCTCATATCTTTTGGCATAATGATGCTTAAATCCCGAAAGGATGCCTGATATTTTGATTTTTGTTTTGCAGTTTTCAATCCATAAGGAATTTTTATAAAATCAAGTTCACACATAAAAGTCACATCTAAATCATACGCTTTTTCAACCTCGGGATGTACTCTAAAAAGTTCTCCTACTATTTCACCGTTTAATAGTACTTGTGCAGACTGGTATGGATGTGAGAGTGTATGCTTTGTTTCATACTCACACAGTTCAATATCACCTATAATATCAGCTATTTTTTGTGTAAAAGAGGCAAAATCAACCTTTGAAGGTTTTCCACTATTTATAAGATTTTCATTTTCTTTATCTCCGCTAAAAATAAATGCCATTTTATACGACTCTTCTCTTAGCGGTGTAAATACAGACCCTATTTCAAAAAGTTTTACCGAGGAGTACCCGTTTTTTAGATTTGCCGATGCCGCTTTAAGCAAACCTGTTAAGAGGGTCGGTCTTAAAGTATCCAAAGTCTGTACTATTGGATTTAAAAGTTCCAACTCTTTTTTCGTTGTTTCAAAACCATATAAATTTAAAACTTTTTTCTCATCAAATACAAAATGAACAGATTCAAAGAATCCACTTTGTGCACATTTATGTCTAAAGATTGAACGCTTTTTATACGCAAAATAATTGTCTTCAAGTCTGTTATCTTCTTTTAATGTAAAAGGCTTTGAAGGAATATTATCGATGCCAACCATTCGTACTATTTCTTCTATTATATCTTGTTTATTCGCAATATCATGACGGAACTGTGGTACAGAAACAACGAAATTATCTACAGATGATTTTGATACATCAAAACCAAGATTTTTCAAAATTTTCGTAATAGCAATTTTATCAATATCTGCACCAATAATAGTATCAATTTCTTGTTTTGTCACTATAATGATTTTCTCTTTAAAGGAGTTAGAAAGTTCTATATTTCCACTAAATGTTGAAGAAACAGAATTTGCTTCTATTAAATCTATACAATAAGAAAGTCCGCCACTCAATTCAGGTTCACTACCTCTGGATGTTTTATAGAACATAGGACCAGATTCTATTTTACTTTGAGACATTTTTTTAGAAATAATATCAGGCGGGATATAACTTGCCTCTAAAAAAATTATTCCTTCATTTTTCGTTACTTTTGATTCATCCTTTTGAATAATTCCAACTATAGAAGCAATCTTACCATCTTGTGTTTTTATACAAGCATATCCGTTTTCATCTTCACCGAGGACGACCTTTGCCATTGCTTCATTTTCTTTTGTAAAGAACTCATGTCTATATGCTCTTAAAATAACACCTGTAGAATGTGTCACATACAAGGTTAATGCTTTTAGATCACATTTTTTTGTATCTTCAATTTGTCCAAGACGAAGTTTAACAATAAACGGTAGTATCAGCTCTTTTAAATCAACAGCTTTATAGCGTAAATTCACATCCAAATCTTTTTCATGACTCAAAGATAAAATTCGTCCTATACCTCTTTTTTCATCATTGTCTGTTTTTTCATACTCTTTTATAGGTCTATCAAATGCAGCACTTAAATCTCTTGCAACGCCACGAATACTTAAACAGTCTCCACGATTAGCAGTCAATTCTATCTCGATCAGATCATCATTGAAAAGAGAATTTTCATTTACTTCTTGACCAAGTTTAAATTTTCCGATACTTGCATCAAGTTCCATAATACCTTTGCCCAAATCTGGCAACCCAATTTCAGAAGCTGAACATAGCATACCCTCTGAATCAACACCTCGTAACTTAACTGGTTTAATAGCAAGACCAGAAGGCATCACAGCACCGATTGTTGCAACAACAACATCTAAACCTGCTCTTACATTAGAAGCTCCACATACTATTTGACGTACACAAGAGCCAATATCTACCTTACAAATATTTAATTTATCTGCATCAGGATGTTTTTCACACTCCAATACTTTTCCGAAAACAATTTTAGCAGGGACATGATATTCATGAACTCTGTCAACTTCAAGACCAATAGAGTTAAAAGTTTTCGCTAATTCCTGTGTTGAAATTCCCTCGAGGTTAATCCATTCATTTAACCAACTCTTTGTAACTATCATTGAAACTGCTCCAGTAACTTAATATCTCCCTCGAAAAGTGAGCGAAGGTCACCTATATGATGAATGAGCATTGCAAAACGCTCAACACCTAAACCAAAGGCATATCCGCTGACATTTTCGTAATTGACCGCTTTAAAAACATTTGAATCAACTATACCACAGCCAAGCACTTCAAGCCACCCCGTATGTGAACATACACGACATCCTTCACCTTTACAAAAAACACAAGAGATGTCTACCTCAGCAGAAGGCTCAGTAAAAGGGAAAAAAGAGGGACGAAAACGTACATTTACATCACCAAACATATACTTTAAAAAGTCTTCTAAAATAAATTTTAAATTAGCAAAAGAGACTTTTCCTTCTTCATCAACAAGCAGACCTTCAATTTGATGAAACATTGGAGTATGTGTCAAATCATAATCACGGCGGAATACCGCACCTGGTGCTATCATACGAATAGGAGGTTTTGATTCTAACATGGTTCGGATTTGAACAGGCGAGGTATGCGTACGTAAAAGCATCTCATCTTTAAAATAAAAAGTGTCCTGCATATCACGAGCAGGATGGTATTTAGGCAAATTTAATGCTTCAAAATTATGAAAATCATCCTCTACAATCTGTCCTGTTTTTACTGCAAAATTCATAGAAGAAAAATATTCCACGATTCTATCCATAGTCTCCATCACAGGATGCAATGCACCTGCTGAAGATTTTATTCCAAACATTGAAACGTCAATTGCTTCTTCTTTCATAGCACGTTGCAGTTCTTGCGTTTGAAGTGCAATCTTCTTTGTAGTAAATTCATTCATAATCGCACTTTTATGCTTGTTTAAATCTTTTGCTATTTGCGATTTCTGCTCATTGGGAGCATCTTTCATCTTAGCAAATTCGGCAGAGAGAACACCTTTTTTACCAAATACTGCAATGCGAATTTCTTCTAAACTTTCAACATCTTTAGCATCGTTTATTTTATCATACCACTCTTTCAATAGAGTCTCCATAATTATTAATTTTGCACCCATTATACTCAATTTTTTGTTATACATAACTTTTATATGCTACAATATTAAAAATAATTAAGGAAAAAACCATGTGTCTGTTCTGTAAAATCGTAAATAAAGAAATCCCTGCAAATATTGTCTTAGAAAATGAGAATTTTTTAGCATTTCATGATATTAACCCAAAGGCTCCCGTACATGTTTTAGCCATTCCAAAACTACATGTAGATAGTTTTAATGAAGTTACAGGTGAAACAATGGCAGGAATGACAACATTTATACAAGAGTTAGCAAAAGAATTGGCAATTGATACAAACGGATATAGAGTTATAACAAATGTAGGAAAAGATGGTGGGCAAGAAGTGAAACATTTACATTATCATGTACTAGGTGGTGCAAAACTCAAATGGGATCATTTTAGTGATGCCGACCCAAAAGATTTTTTATAATATATTTGATGCTAGAGATTTTATTCTCTAGCTTGGACAAGACTCGATTTCACCCATATCTATATTCCTACCACCACCGCTTATCATCTTTTCATTTTCACGAATTAATTTTCCGTTATGTATAATAGAATAAAAAATTTCTGTTGTATCTCTTATAGTATTAATTGTAGAACAATATGTTTCAAGTGATGCCATAACCCATCTTGCGGCCGTTACATCATCTGCATCGGAATTAAAATTATATGTCAAATGTAATTTTACAATCTTACGAGGATGCTCTTCTGCACGCTCGGCATCACCGTCCACAACTAAATCAGTTACAGTTTTTCCTTGATTTTTTGGTATTAAAATTATATCAGTAGCACTACATGTAATAGCACTTGACAAAAAATACTCAACTGGTGAAATAATTGGACAATCTATAATAAAACTACTTTTTGCAGTTTTAGCTTCAAATCTCATTCCCTCTTTATGTGATACGCTTACTTTCATAGCTTACTTCTCCTGTAAATATTTTTTAAAATACACTAGCTGTTCTTTTGTTCTTTGTGTTGCCGTGCCACCTTGCGATTGTCTTGCATTCATTGAATTTTCCAATACAAGAAAATCAAGCACATCATCTGCAATTCTCTCATCAATTTCTTTCAGATATTTCAATTCAATCTCACTTAAATCAATACCTAACTCTTCGCTTTTAGCAACTGCTTTTCCTGTAATAAAATGTGCTTCACGAAATGGAATATCACATTTTTCTACCAAGTAATCAGCCAAATCAGTCGCTGAGAGATGCCCTACTTTGCATGCAGTATCCATATTTTTCGGTTTTACCTGCATCGTTTTTATCGCTTCTTTTAAAATCTCTAAAGATATTTCAGCTGTCTCAACTGCATCAAAAACACCTTCTTTATCTTCTTGCGTATCTTTGTTATAAGCAAGAGGCAGACCTTTCATGACAGTTAAAAGCCCCATAAGTGAACCATATACGCGTCCTGTTTTTCCACGAAGGAGTTCAGGAACATCAGGGTTTTTCTTTTGTGGCATAATTGAACTGCCTGTTGAATACTCATCACTGAGTTCAATAAATCCAAATTCATAAGATGACCAAAGAACCAGTTCTTCACTTAAACGTGAAATATGCATCATCATAGTCGATATATTAAAAAGAATTTCTAGTGCAAAATCTCTGTCACTAACTGTATCTAAACAATTCACACTTACGCTGTCAAATCCAAGAAGCTCGGCACTGTATTCTCTGTCAATATTATGTGGTGTTCCTGCTAATGCTGCACAGCCAAGAGGTGACACATTATTACGAGTATATGAACTTTCAAACCTCTCTATATCCCGTTTAAACATAGAAAGATAAGCACCTAGATGAAAACCAAAATTAATAGGCTGTGCATGTTGTAAATGTGTCATACCAGGTAAAAGAGTCTCTGTATGTTTCTGGGCAACTACAAGAATTTCTTGCATTAAAAGTTTCATAAGTTCTGCGATTTCTAAATTTTTGCGTAAAACAAAACGGCGAAAATCAACAGCAACTTGATCGTTTCTACTTCTTGCAGTATGCAATTTTTTTCCTGCATCACCAATGATTTGTGTTAAACGTTTTTCAATGCCCATATGTAAATCTTCATCAGAAATATTCCATTCAAATGTTCCAGACTCAATCTCGTTTTTAACCCGAGTAAGTCCTTCTTGAATTTGTTTAAGTTCATTTTGTGTTAATATACCCTGCTTTTCAAGCATTTGTGCATGGGCTAAAGAACCTTCTATATCTTCACGATAAAGTTTTCTGTCATACATAATTGAAGCATTAAATTGATCTAAAAGATTTGAAGCAGATGCCGAAAAACGACCTGACCACATTTTTTTCATAGTTTTTTCCTTATTATAATTGAAACTTATCAAAAAGTTTTTCGTCAAAATCCCAAACACCTTTTTCTTTTAGGCTTTGAATAACGCTTGATGTGCATTCAACATCATCTGGCCACTTTCTTGTAAAGTTATCTAAAGAGTTTTTATTTGTACCGTCTATACCAACCATTAAACCTGATTTGTAAATATCACGGAGTGCATCCATATTATTCGTTACTCGCCATATTAGCATGTAAGAATTATATATATCATTTTTCTTTTCATCAACAAAAACAACAATTCTCATATGCGTACTCAGCACTAATAAATCATCAAAGTATTCTTTTACATTTTTTGTTTTATTAATACTGATAACTGTGATAGGATTACTCGTCCTTTGCATAAACTGGTGCAAATCTACAACATCAGGAATCAATTCTTGTACTCTTTGAAGAAGCTTGGCGTCTCCTAAAAGTTGTGGAGCTTCTACACTATTTGCTGCCGTTGCATCTACACCTAGTTTTCCTCCTACCAATGCTTCAGGAGATGAATGATCGAGTGCATCTAAAATACCTTCTGTTGTAAACAATGATTTTGGGGTAAAACGATTCAAAACATAAGTAACAAAAGCCTCATAATTTTCCAATTTTGGTGCTTTTTCATCAACAAAAATTGCATGTTTTACAAAACTCATCTGTCCTGCACCCCAAAAGGCATGCATAAACTGCTTTGCGTGTCCTTTGTATAAAGGCTGCATTTTTGCTAAAATTAAATTATGAAAACCTGCATTCTCAGGCATATGATAATCAAGTAAATCAGGTGCAGTTGTTTTTAAAAGTGGAAAAAATATTTTTCCCGTAGCCCAGCCCATATATTTATCTTCTAACGGCGGTTTACCAACAACAGTTGCTAAAAATGTACGTTTTTTTTGCATTGTAATAGCTGAAACTTCTAGTACAGGATACAGTTCTTCTAGCGTATAATAGCCAGTATGATCACCAAATGGACCTTCAACATGTAAGTTATCAGGATCAACCCAACCCTCTATGACATAATCAACATCTTTTGGAATGTATAAAGGTGTTGTCAAAGATTTTACAAGCTGTGCAGGGGTCTTTGTAATAAGCCCGTACATCAAAAGTTCATTTACACCATAAGGAAGTGGTGCTGTTGCACACCAAGTATAGAGAGGATTTCCACCAATTGCAATACTTACAGGCATTTTTTTTCCTGCTTTTTGATACTGGTCAAAAAAGTGTGAAGAGTCTTTATGTATCTGCCAGTGCATACCTAAATGATTTTTGTCATAGACCTGCAGTCTGTACATACCCAGATTTACCATTTCACCGTCAAGACTTTGTGTATAAACCTGTCCCATAGTGATAAAAGGTCCACCGTCTTGTTCCCATGTCGTTAAAACAGGAAGTTTATAGAGGTCAATGTCATCTTCAAGGTATTTTATCTGGTGGCATTCACCTTCACCTTTAAGACGTTTTGGAAAGATATTTTTCAGTGAAAAGAGTTCACTCGCCATAGAAATTTTTTCTTTTAAACCTGCCGGCGGTTTCATATGCAAAAGCTTCGTTATTTCATCAGCAACCGACTCGATTGTTCTACCAAAAAGCAGTTCACAACGCTTGTAAGAGCCAAATACATTCATCAGTACCGCCTCTTCAAACCTTTTACCATTCTTTGTATCGACTACATTTGTAAAAAGCAGTGCTTTACCACCATCTTTCTTTTTAACTTCGGCATATGCTAAATGTGGAATTTCAAGATAAATATCTAATTCAACATCAATTATTGTAAGTTCATCATTTTTTTTTAAAATTTTTATCGTTTTTTTCATGTTTACAATCTTTGTGGCATTTCGTCTTTAAATGCAACTCTTTCTGCATTTTTCAATAGTTCCAAAGCACCGTTATCTATCATCTTTTGTGCTGTCTCTTTTCCTAAGTCCCCACTCTCATCCAATGTTTTAACAATATTTTCTTGCATAATATTTGTACCGTCAGGAAAACCTATCATCGTTCTAAAAACAACATTATCATCGTCAATAACAGCGTTGCATGCAACAGGTGCAGAACATCCCGCCCCAATTTTTGATATAAAATCTCTCTCTATCTGCGTACATGTAAAAGTATTTTCATCGTTCAAATTTTGTGCGATTTCTCTCACTTTTTCATTACCAGATACTATTTCAATACCTAAAGCAGCCTGTCCCATAGGTGGTATCATCATATCAAGTGAGAGTTTTTGCGTATAAGGAATATCTTTAAGCAAATTAAGTCTATTAAGCCCTATCCATGCTAAAATAATAGCATCGTACTGACCCTCTTTAAGCTTTCTCAAACGAGTATTAACATTTCCACGTAAATCTTTTACTTTCAAATCAGGACGTTTTTGTAAAAGCTGCATTCTTCGCCTCAAACTCGTTGTTCCAACTACTGCACCTTGAGGTAAATCATCAAGTGTCTTGCATGTATGCGATAAAAAAACATCACTTTGGTCTTGTCTTTGTGTCACGGCGGTAAGTTCAAGTCCATCAGGTATAAATGTTGGAACATCTTTTAAACTATGAACTGCTAACTCTGCATTACCTGCAAGCATCTCATCTTCAAGTTCCTTTGTAAAATGCCCTTTTCCGCCTATTAAAGCCAAAGGTTTATCTAAAACTTTATCACCGTTGCTGACTATTTTATTGAGAACGACCTCTATTTCAGGGTAACTTGCCTCTACTCTTTCTTTAATATGATATGCCTGCCAAAGGGCAAGGTCTGAAACACGTGTTGCGATTGTAAGTTTTTGCATTATTTCACTTTCAAATATTTTTTCTTTGTATTATCAATATTACCGTCAAAATAAACCGTCGGCGTTCCACCAACCATCAAATCACTTGCCACCATTCTATCATGGTTTAACTGCTTAATAACGTTAGAATTATCAATATCTTTGAGCGTAATTTGTGTCCCTTCTACTTTATTAAATGCATCAAGTATTTTTTGTTTATCTGTTTCTCTTGGATTAATTTTTACATTATAAAGTTTTAGAATAGCATCTTTTATACCCTTATGTTCTGCAACAAGTACAGCCTTAACTAAAGTTACAGAAGCTGGATGCAAGCGTTTTAAAGGAAAATGATAATAATAAACTGCAAATTTTTTCGGTTCTTTTTTCATATTTTTAATAGCACCAGGTACAAATCCTCTACAAAACGGACATAATGGATCTGAAAATATTACTATTTGATGTTTTGCATCAGCATTACCGTAGATTAAATGATTTTTTGCATAATACTCAAGCTTCATTTTTGGTTTTACACTATCAACCAAACTCTCACCCGTATTAATATCTGTTAAATCTTTTGTAATCATTTCTCCGTTTGAAAACCAAATCATTTTTTGCTTTATAAGATGTTTAGGCTTTATTCTTAAAACAG
>JALUBM010000284.1 GCA_027044845.1 Sulfurimonas sp. | reverse complement strand
TTTTGGATATTTATCATATGCTTTATACAAAAGATCAATGTCATTTACTTTTGTTTGTATTTTTTTTATAGTTTCTATATTTTTGTGAATCTCTTGTTTATTTGAATTGATGAGTGCATTAAAAGCATTTGCATAGAGTTTATTATATAACATTTCGACTCTTTTATGTTCTTTAGTTCCTCGCAACCTTTGGTCTGTATCAATTATTTCAAAAGCTTTTTGAAGATTTTTATCAAGTATGCATTTCTTGAGATCTTGAGCATTTGCGAAAGTAGCATGGTAAATTTGATTGTTTTTTAAAACAACAATAAGGTTTTGTTCCTCTGTCAAAGTCATTGTGTGGACTTCATCTTTGAAAGTAAGATACTGAAGAGTGACTATTTTTGCACTGTTAACATCAATGAGCGTGATGCTATTTGATCGTCCGCTGACAATAGCAAAGTCACTTTTAGGAAAATGTATGATAGTGTTTATATTTGTAAAAGGCATATTAATTGTTAGTGCTTTTGCTTGGGTTATAAGTGATTGAAGATAAACTGTGCCGTCGATATTTCCAAATAAAAGTTTCTCTTCATTAATAAAACATAAACTTTCAATTCGTACTTTTGAATCACAAAAAAATTTTGCCTGTTTATGAGAATTCACATGGATAAGATTGACGCATCCTCCATATCCGCTGCAGGCAATATAGTTTTGACTGAATGCAAAAGCACTGACATAATTGCTTGTGATTTGTCTTCTGTCCTGGGTATGAGGGAAAGAAACAAGACGGGAAATTCCTGAATGCCCGTCATATCTGTAAAGCATGACTCTTCCCTCGTTTGTTCCAGTAACAAGATAGGGAAGATTAGGTAAAAAACGAAGTATGCCAATAGTTCCGTTATGTGTATAAATTGTCTGTAAAATACTTTTATTGGCAAGAGAGATTATATATATTACTTTATCATTTGCAATGGCACAGATATTATCGCTTGGATGAAAGTCCACAGCTGTAGTGTTATGATTTAGCTGTTCTATGGAGAGTATCTGCCTATTTTGACAGTCATCTGCTTCAATAATTCGTATACCGTGCATTCGTGTACTGAGTGCGACTAGATTGGTATGTAAAACTCTTAAGGCAGTGACTTGGGAACGAACTTGTTTACATTCTGTAATTTTTTGCATCTAATCTCCTAAAATATCTTTTTGACTAAAAGCTGTGTTGAAATTTTACCGTTAAATTCATTTTTAGTGATAGAATAGCTGCATGTAAGCTTTTTATCTTCAGGCATCTCAAAAACTCTTCTAAAAGCGATTAATTCAACAGTATTCCTTTGATGTGGATATTGCCTGATTTCAATTCGAGAATGAGATTTATCGGCACCCATGAGCTTTATACTGACAACTTCTGCATCTTTAATGAGAAAGGTTGGTCGAAGATTTGCCTCACCGTAAGGTTCAAACTGTTCAAGCAAAGAGAGTAGTTCTGTATCTATATCTTCGCTTTGTAAAATTCCACTTATTTGTTCTTTTGGTATAAAATCATTTTCGGGAACCTTTTTTACACTTTGATTGATAGCCTCGGCAAAAGCTTTTATATCCTTTACATGTAAGCTAAGACCTGCTGCCATTTTATGTCCACCAAATTTAGTTAACAAGTGTTCATTCTCTTTTATTAGTTCATAGATATTCACATCGCCGATACTTCTTGCACTTCCTTTTGCCTCTTCTCCTTTTATACTCAGTACTATGGTAGGGTATCCAAATTTATCGACAAGACGTGAAGCTACAATACCGATAACACCCTCATGCCAGCCTGTACTAGCTACAACTATAACTTTATCTTCCTTATTGACTAAAGAGAGTGCTTCATTCGTTGTTTGTGTTTCTGTAGCTTTTCTCAAATCATTAAGTTGTGTTAGCAGTTCAAACTGTTTGTAAGCTGTGTGGGTGTCTGGTGCAGTATAAAAATCAAGAGCGATTGATGCATCTTCTAATCGTCCAGCAGAGTTTATTCGTGGTGCGATATTAAAGGCTATATCTTCACTTGTAATTTGCGATTTATTTAAAAAGTCTCGGATGATAATACTTGCGGGTCTGTTAGAATGCATTATCATCTTTAGCCCCTCTTTTACAAGTGTTCTGTTAATATTTATAAGCGGCATCACATCGGCAATAATAGCAATAGATAAAATATCTAAAAATTGTTTCATGTCAATATTTAATGCAAGTTCTTTTTTAACAAGTCCAAGCAAGAGCCAGATAACTTCTGCTCCGCATATCTCTTTAAAAGGATAGTTGCATGTAGAGAGTTTTGGATTAACTATTACATAGGCATTAGGTAGAGTTTCAGAGGGTGTATGATGGTCGGTAATGATAAGATCAATATCGCGTTGTTTACAAATCTCAGCAGCTTCAATAGCGGTTATTCCATTATCGACAGTAATAACTAAATCGGCATTAATTCTTTGTAAAACCGTAGGACTTACGCCATAGCCATCAGTAAAACGATTGGGAATCACTGCTACAAGAGGATAAGGAATTTGATTGAAAAAATCCACGGTAATTGCTGTTGAACTTACTCCGTCAACATCATAATCTCCAACTAAGACAATACGCTCTTTGTTATGTATAGCCTTTACAATTCTTTGAGCAGCATTTGTTGCATTTGCAAGTAACTTTGGATTTGGTATTTGGGAAAGTTTTTTGTCTTGAGAATCAAACCTTTGTGAAAGCAGTTCAAAAAGATCTGATTTGTTTAAAGTTGGTAGCTTATTCAGCATTCAAACTAGCATTTACAAAGGCAACTATTGAAGGATTCGGCGTTTGCAGACGTGATGTAAATTCTGGATGAAATTGAACGCCTAAGAACCAAGGATGCCCTTCTATTTCTACTGTTTCAATAAGTCCATTTGATTCACCTGTTACAATCATACCAGCCTCTTCAAGTTGTTCTCTGTATGCTGGATTTGCTTCATAACGATGGCGATGTCTTTCAAAAATTGTTTTTTCACCCTTATATGCTTCTCTTAAAATTGAACCCTCTTTTGTATCACATGGGTACTCTCCAAGACGGAGTGT
>JALUBM010000283.1 GCA_027044845.1 Sulfurimonas sp. | reverse complement strand
AAAGAATCTTTAACTAAAATGTTTATATAGTCAGTCCTGAAAAATCCATTTCTCATTTTATAATACCCCAACAAAAAAGACAAATAAAAAAATATTAAAAATACAGACTTAATTAAAAAAATGGGTGCTTGAAACACCCTTTAAACTATGGTATACTGGGAGTAAACAGTAGTAAAAGACTATAAATATTTAAAAGAAGAATTAATTGCACATGGCTACACCTTTTAGAGTGTTACTCTTGATGGCAAGAGAGGCTTATATAAGGCTTTTTAAAGATATTCCAATACAAATGTGCCACTTCCATCAGAAAAAGATTGTACAGAGATATATAACTCTGAGACCTAAAACTTGAAGCTGGTAAAGATCTCAAGAAAATAGTTTCAAGACTTACTCAAACTACAGAGAAAAATTTCACTCAAAAGTTGAATGAGTGGTATGAAAAATATCAAGATTTTTTGGAAGAGAAATCAATATCTTCAACTACTGGAAAGCTTCATTATGCTCATCCAAGAATTAGATCAGCTTACAGAAGTTTGAGAACAAATTTAGCATATCTTTTTACATATAAAAACTATAAACATTTATCAATTTCAAACACTACCAAATGCACTGGAAGGTGGTGTATTCTCGCACATGAAAAATATGATTAGTTTGCATCGTGGATTAAGTAAAAGCTTGAAGCTAAATTTAGTTGATTATTATTTGGTAAATTATAAGAAAAAGTAGAAAAGTAAGCACCCGCTTTTTTAATTAAGTCAAAATTGACTTAGGTCAAGGATAATTTCTTTAACTTATATTATAATTCAAACTAATTTTAAATATTATAAAAGGAGGGTATGTGAAAGAAAGAAAAACAAGTCCTAAGTTCACTATTATAATCATATTGATAATTATAGGTATAGTTATAGGACTTTTGATTGCTTTTGCTAGTGCGGTTATGATTCACAAAACAAGTGGTGAAAAATTTTGTGCAAAATGTCATACCATGAAGCCGATGGCTGAAGCATACAATCATAGTATTCACGGAGGAGCAAACAGCAAAGGAATAGTAGTAAAATGCGTTGAATGTCATTTGCCACATGATTCAACGATGGATTATTTGCTTACTAAAGCAAAAACAGGCTCCCATGATATTTATGCGGAAGCTTTTTATAATTTAAAAAAGGAGGATTGGGAAGGCAAGAGAAAAGAGAGGAAATATTTTGTATATGACAGTGCTTGTCTCGCATGTCATTCAAATTTGAAAAATGCAACTACATCAAATATGAAAGCATTTCTTGGTCATAGAGCATATTTTTCAGGTAAAACGAACAAAACATGCGTAAGTTGTCATCCTCATGTAGGACACAAAGATCTAGGTTATTATTTAAAAAAATAATAAATAAACTTTATAAAGGAGAGTAAATGTTAAAGAAGATAATGTTGTCAACATTAACAGCGTCAAGTTTATTGCTTGCTGCTAGTGTTGGCGGTTTAAGTAGTGTAAAAACGCTAAAAGTCAGTGGGGGCGACTTAACGAAACTTGCTGTAAGTTGCGTTGATTGTCATGCCAAAAAAACGCCTGGCATTGTTAATGATTGGAGAGAAAGCCAACATGGGCATGCCGGTGTTAGTTGTGTGGATTGTCATGTTGTCAAAAGAGATAATCCAATGGCGGGTCAAAATTGCCCTGGTGTAAAAGGAACAAATGTGTATGTTTCTATTTTAGTTAGTCCTAAAACTTGCGAAAAATGTCATCCACAAGAAGTTACGGAGTTTGATCATAGTGGACATGCAAGAGCTGCCATACAAATTAGATCTAAAAAAGCCATGCAAAAACTTATTCATCATTATGAGGGAAGAGATTGTCCTGGGCTTAGTGACGCTCCGCAATCAACAGGATGTGCTCAATGTCATGGTGATATAATTAAAGTCAACAAAGGTGGTGAGCCGACTCCACAAACTTGGCCTAATAACGGAATAGGTGATGTATATCCTGATGGTGGTGTAGGAAATTGTACATCTTGCCACTCTGCCCATAAATTTTCAATTGAAGAAGCTAGAAAACCAGCTGCTTGTGCATCATGCCATTTGGGACCTGATCATCCGGATATAGAAATTTACAACAATTCTATGCATGGACATATCTTCAATAGCGAAGGTAGTAAATGGAATTATAGTGCTGCTCCTAATGCATGGGAACCAGGTGATTACAGAGCTCCTACATGTGCAACTTGTCATATGAGTGGTATAGGTAATCTTAAAGCAACACACAATGTAGACTTGAGACTTAAATGGAATCTTTGGGCTCCAATTTCAAAACTTAGAAATGGTGGTTATGATACTGCTGCATCTACTTATATGAAAACAGGCAAATTCACCAAAGGTAATCCATTGGCAGGAAACCCTAAGGGTAGTGCTTATGCTCGTTCACAAATGAAAGAAGTATGTAGTTCTTGTCACTCAACAACTTTTACTAATAATTTTTTCATAATGGCTGATAAGCAAGTTGAATTATTTAATGTTTATGGAAAAGATGCTAAAGCTATGATAACAACATTGAAGAAAAAAGGCTTGATGAAAAAAGATGTATGGGCTGATCCAGCTTTCAGAATTTATTTTCACTTATGGCATCATGAGGGTAGAAGAATGAGACAAGGTGCTGAAATGGGTGGTGCTGATTATTCACATTGGCATGGCGTATTTGTAGTTCAGCAAGATATTAGAAAATTAAAATCTATTTATGACAGAAGAATGAAAACAGGTAAAATAGGATATTAATTATTCTTCTTAAAAAAACGATAAAGAGATATTTTTTCTCTTTATCGTTTTTTACATTTTAAATGATAATTAAAAGGAAAAAAATGATAAAAAGTTTATTAAAAATTGGTGTAGCACTTTCTTTAATGATTGGCATAGCATCTGCTTCTGAGACTTTGGCTATAGTCAATGGTCATAAAGTAACAACTGAAGTTGCACCAAGAAATTTTGCAAAATTAAACAAAAAAATACAGAAAAAGATTATCAACAGACTTGTTGAAGAACGATTGGCTTGTGATTATGCTCTTTCTAGTAATATAG
>JALUBM010000282.1 GCA_027044845.1 Sulfurimonas sp. | reverse complement strand
CATATAAACATGATGGATTTTGGCAACCAATGGACACATTAAGAGACAATCAAAAACTCAATCAACTCTGGAAAGAGAAAAAAGCACCTTGGAAAATTTGGTAATGCAAAACTTGTTTGGTAATATTTATAAAAATAAAACAGTTCTTATTACTGGACATACTGGCTTTAAAGGCTCTTGGTTGGCATACTGGCTTCATGAAATGGGTGCAAATGTTATAGGTTATTCCCTTAAAGCACCTACATCTCCAAGCCATATAGAGCTTCTGGATTTGGATATTACCTCCATTATGGGAGATATAAGAAACTTGAATAAACTTGACCAAACATTTGTAACTTATAAGCCAGACATTGTATTCCATCTTGCCGCTCAAGCACTTGTGAGACCATCTTATGAGAATCCAATTGAGACTTATGATACAAATGTCATGGGAACACTTAAAGTATTTGAAGCATGTCGGAAGCACAATGTTAAAGCAATAGTAAATATCACAAGTGATAAAGCTTATGAAAATAAAGAGTGGATTTGGGGCTATAAAGAAAATGACCCTTTAGGAGGTTATGATCCTTATAGTTCATCAAAAGGTGCTGCAGATATTTTAGCTACATCTTATAGAAACTCTTATTTTTGTGTAGAAAATTATAAGAAAACACATCAAACACTGTTGGCAACTTGTAGAGCTGGGAATGTAATAGGTGGTGGTGATTGGGCGAAAGACAGACTCATACCTGACATAATGCTATCTGTATTAAATAATCAAAAAGTAAGTATTAGAAATCCTCAAGCAACAAGACCTTGGCAACATGTACTGGAGCCTTTAAGTGGATATTTAATGATAGGTCAAAAATTACTTGAAGAGAAAAAAGAGTTTGCTAGTTCTTGGAACTTTGGACCGAGTGATGAAGGAAGTATAACAGTTGAAGAAGTAGTACACTATGTCAAAAAACATTGGGATAGTGTAGACTATGAGATTGAGAAAAATGCAAATCAACCCCATGAAGCAAATTTTTTAAAACTTGACTGTTCTAAAGCACATATTTTACTAAAATGGAAGAATGTGTGGGAAAGTAATATAACTTTTGAAAAAACTGTTAAATGGTATAAAGCATTTTATGAAAATGACAAAGTTTTAACATACGAAGATTTAGAGTGTTATGTCAATGATGCAAAATTAAAGGGAATAGAATGGGTAAAATAATAAAAGTCAGCGATTTCATTACACAATATCTTGCTAATCATGAAAATACAGCGAAAACAATTTTCATGGTTTCTGGTGGTGGAAATATGCACCTTATTGACTCTTTGGGAAAGAATGAGGGATTAGAATATGTATGTAATCATCATGAACAAGCATGTACTATAGCGGCTGAAGGATATGCAAGAGTTACAAATAAGATTGGTATTGCAATGGTAACGACAGGTCCTGGTGGAACAAATGCCATTACTGGTGTTTATAGTGCTTGGGTTGATTCTATCCCCACCTTAACCATTTCTGGGCAGGTGAAATTTGAGACGACAATCGCTTCTCAACCAGAACTCAATTTAAGACAGTTAGGTGATCAAGAGGTCAATATCATAGACCTTGTAAAACCTATTGCAAAATATGCGGTAATGATTTCGGATAAAAAGAGTGTTAAATACCATTTACAAAAAGCACTTTATGAAGCTAAACATGAGAGGTCAGGTCCTGTTTGGTTAGATATTCCTTTAGATATTCAGAGTGCGATGGTTGATGAAGATGACTTGTATGAGTTTGAACCTCCCCAAGATGAACTATATGATTTCAAAATAGCAGAAGTGGTGACAGCACTTAAAAAGGCAAAAAGGCCAGTTATTATAGCAGGGAATGGAATCGCACTTGCAGATGCACACAATAATTTATATGAATTAATCGAAAAACTAAATATTCCTGTCATAAGTACTTTTGCTAGATATGATATTATAAGAAATGATAGTCCTCACTTCCTTGGAAGATATGGTACTGTTGGGCATAGAATGGCCAATTTTACTGTTCAAAACAGTGACTTAATTATTGCTATTGGGGCTAGATTAAATATACGAGCAGTAAGCTATAATTGGGAATATTTTGCTAGAGAAGCACTGAAAATTGTTGTTGATATTGACCCGTCAGAACTCAAAAAACATACATTAAGAGCAGATATAGGTATTCAAGCTGATGCGAAAAAATTTCTGCAAGAATTAAATAAAGTTTTATTAAAAGATAAGATACCTAGTTATGAATCATGGATCGAAAAGTGTCATAGTTATAAAACTAAGTATCCTTCAATTACGCAAGAACGAAAAGATGTAGTGAAATATGTTGATTCATATAACTTTTATGATGTTATGTCTAATGTCTCAAGTGAAGATGCTATTTATGTATTTGGTAATGGAACAGCTTGCGTCTCATCTTATCAAAGTTTGAAGTTACATGATAATCAAAAAGTTGTCGTAAATTCAGGTTGTGCTGCAATGGGTTATGATTTACCTGCTGCAATTGGTGCTTGTTATGCAAATAATAAAAAAGAAATTATTTGTGTAACAGGAGAAGGGAGTTTACAAATGAATATTCAAGAGCTTCAAACGATTATACATAATCAACTTCCTATTAAAATATTTATTTTGAATAATGAGGGATATATATCGATTAGAAATACTCAGAATGGCTTTTTTAAAGGGAATAAAGTTGGAGCAGATAGTGATAGTGGTGTTAGCTTTCCTGATACAATACAAATTGCAAAAGCCTACGGGTTTAAAGCTATAAAGATTGAAAATCAAATTAATTTAGAAACAGATATAGAAGAAATTCTTAGTCAAGAAGGATCAGTAATATGCGAAGTTATTTTATCAGCAACAGAAAAAATGCAACCTAAACTCTCCTCAGAAATTAAACCTGATGGAAAAATGGTTTCAAAATCTCTAGAAGATATGTTTCCTTTTCTTGATAGAGAAGAGTTTAAAAGTAATATGATAGTAAATGTTATAAAAGAATAATAATGAAAAAAGCAATAATTCTTGATCTTGATGGAACTATTTATGTTGGAAATGAAATTATCCCTGATGCATTAGAAACTAT
>JALUBM010000281.1 GCA_027044845.1 Sulfurimonas sp. | reverse complement strand
TTTTTTTCTTTTTTCTTTTTTATCGCATTTTTTATATTTTATATTAAAATAAAGACTTACCAATAATAAAATCACAACTAAAAGCATATAATATAAAGACAATTCACACTCTTGCATATTCATCATCACCCTTAAATTTTGGTTTGGCACTTATTATACTTTAGTCGCTTCTTTCTCTTCATATGCTACACCTTCATACACTACTTTATGATGTGCTATTGCCCCACTTGATTGTTGTTCTTCAAGTGTAAGTCCTTCTGGGACTTCATCAGAATGAAGCTGTATTGCAGTTTGTTTAAAATTTGGTTCACCCGATTTTGGACAAAAACTTTCATTTGTCAAAGTGTTAATCAACTGTTCATTAAAATGAAAAGGCACAAATACTGTCCCTTCTCTCACACTCGATGTTACTCTGACTATAACATCATCAATACGTCCTCTAGGGGATGAAAGGCTCATTCTATCACCACTTTTCACTTTCAATTTTGCTGCATCTATCGGTGATACATCTACCCATGCTTCGGGAGCAAGGTTATCAAGTATAGCTATATCTCTAGTCTTGGTGCGTGTATGCCACTGCTCAACCGTTCGTCCCGTATTTAAAATAACTGGAAATTCAGGGCTTACAGGTTCAGCCATTGGATGCCATTCCAAACATAAAAGTTTTGCTTTTTGATCTTTTGTTCTAAAAGGAATGTCAGAACTGTAAAGTCTTTTTGTACCCTTTGGATGTTCTTCATTACAAGGCCACTGAATACCGCCGAGTTCTTCTATAAGTTCATAACTCATACCGCTGTAATCACACAACTGCCCTTTAGAAACCTTTTTCCATTCTTCAAAAGCATCTTTTGGTTCCTTCCAGTTTGGAAAAAGCATTTCATTGACACCTTCAAAATATTTTGAAAACTCTACTATAATATCAAAATCACTTTTAGCTTCGCCTATCGGCTCTACCGCTTTGTTTGCTTTGTTGCATCGTCTCTCAGAGTTTGTATATGTTCCCTCTTTTTCTCCCCATGTAGCTGCTGCAAAAACGACATCGGCAATTTGTGCCGTATCTCCTAAAAAAGCATCTTGTACCACAAGCAAATCTAATTTTGCCAAGGTTTTACGCAATTTGTCCTGATTCACAAAAGAGACTAAAGGGTTTGTCGCCGTAATCCAAAGTGCTTTTATTTCACCTCTATCAATTGCATCAATTATCTCCGCATATTTATAACCGCGTTCATGTGGAATAATTTCTTCGGAGACATTTATAATTTGTGCATATTCTTTTAATGCTTTTTCATCTCCGTAATTTCTATATCCTGGCAATGATGAAGTAAAACCCGTCTCACGTGTACCCATCGCATTACACTGTCCTGTAATACTAAAAGGACCTGTCCCTTCACGGCCAATATGCCCCGTCAAAAGGTGCAGATTAATGATGGCACTTACGGTATCTGTTCCCATAAATGACTGATTTACACCCATCGTCCAACCAGTAATAACCTTATCACTTGAGACAAATTCACGAGCCAGTTCATACAAAGTTTTTACATCTATTCCTGTAATATTTGCTACCTCTTGGGGAGGATAATCCTGTAGATGTTTTTTCAACTCTTTTAAGCCGTTTGTATTTGCTTTTATATAACCTTCATCTTCCCATCCCTGTTCCAGTACTATGTAAGCCAGACCATTATAGAGTGCTAAATCTGTACGAGGTTTTATAGGTACATACACATCAGCCATTTGTGAAGTTTTTGATGCTCTTGGATCAATTACTATCACTTTTTTATTTGGATTTTTATTTACATGTAGAGTTAAAATAGGATGATTATCTGCAATATTTGCTCCAACTAAAAATATGGTATCTGCATATTCAAAATCTTCATAAGAACTTGTCGGCCCGTCACTGCCGAGTGATTGCTTATAACCCACTACGGCACTTGCCATACATAAAGTAGTATTGCCATCATAATTATTTGTACCTAAACCAAGCTGAACAAATTTTCCCAAAGTATAAAATTCTTCTGTCAAAAATTGTCCTGTTCCTATAACAGAAACAGCCTTATTTCCATATTCTTTTTGGATTCTTTTAAATTCATCACTTACTTTTGTAAAGGCTTCATCCCATGCTGCAGGTTGCAACTCACCATCTCTTTTCATTAAAGGTGTTTGAATTCTATGCGGTGAATTTAACATTTGATGTTCACTCAAACCTTTGGGGCAGAGTGTTCCCTGATTGACAAAATGTTTTGGATTTCCTTTTGTATAAACTGCTTTTCCATCTTTTACACCAATATATAATCCACAACCAACACCACAATAACCACAAGTAGAAAAAATCCACTTATCAGGTTTTTTTTCATCTGCTATCATACCAAACGTATCATCATGCGAAAGTTTATACTTCTCTTCTTTTATATCAAAACCTAAAAAATCTTTTACTTTATTTATCATACTCTTTTCCTTCCCTTGCTTAACGCTGTTTACCGACAAAAAATCCACCTGCCATTCCAAGAGGAACAACCGTTGTATAAAATAAAAATCTGTCACTTATCTCACTGACAAAGGCAATAACAATCGCGAAAAAGAGGATAAATGATGCTGCCGTAAAAGAACCCACACTTACAAAAACCAAAGCAAGCAGCGGTAAAACAACGCCGCCTGCTATTAAGCTTGTAAAACGAATTATTTTCACCCTTTTAAAGTTTTCATTTAAGAGTCTTTTTGTTCGTTGGAGCTGGTACTCATTCTCTTTTGTATCGAGTGTTCTTATATCTTCATACGAGAAAAAAAGCTGTGCCAATGCACCGAGCATTCCTAATGTCGTCAACGGAATAATCGCTTCATGTACACTTGAAACACTACTTATAAACGCAACTAAAAATACCCCGATATAAACCACGCCGAAAAATTTAAAGTTTGTCGTTATTCTATTCCATGAAGGACGCGCACGAATACGGTAAATCATACTTTGTGCATAAATTCCATATATTCCTATTACTAATGTCACTACCTCAAGAATTAAACGTAATACCATAGATATATTGAAAAAATAGGCAGCCACAACAGCAGTCATAAGCCCCGTGAATACACC
>JALUBM010000280.1 GCA_027044845.1 Sulfurimonas sp. | reverse complement strand
CTATCGCACTATCAACACCACCGAGTGCTTTTATTCTTGCTGCACCTTTTTTTATCCCACCTATTGAAGAAACAGCAGCAATCTTTTGCTCATCCGCCATAAGTTTCACATCATTTTTAGAAGCCGTTTCTTTGGCCCATTTTTTACCAACACCAAGCATATCGTTTTCTTGTTTTCTGCCTGTAAACTCAGCACCCATCGCGGCTCTTCTAAATGCATCGGTATCAGAGTCTTCACCATCTCCATTTTTTTTATTTTTAATAGTACCTTTCTCTTTTTCAAGAGAATTATATGCGCCTTGTGTTTTTATTTCATCTTGAACTGAACCAATTGCCTGACCTTCCGCTATTTTATCTGCACTCCATTTTTCAGTAGGATTTCCATCTTTATCTGTTCCACCATTTTTTAGTTGAGTTCTTCGTTTGTTGGTATCTGTTATGGCTTTAGCGGCAATTTCAGAATTATCCATAGCAACTTGTCTATAATCTCCATCTTTTCCAAATTTTCCAGTTGACATTTCAGAATTTGTATCTTGTATAGCTTTCAATTTTGCAGCGTGTATTGCGTTACTAAAACCATTTGGTGTACTGTTAATTTCTTTTCCAGATTGTACCATAGAAGCGACTTCTTTTGCAGATGATAAACTTGCAGCCGTTAGTAAATCACCACCAGCATTAGAACTTTGTTCTAACTGTCGTATTTTTTCACCCGAGTCATTTATTTTTCCATTTAATACTGCTATTTTCTTTTCTGCATCTTTTTTCTTTTGTCTTGCGGCATCTTTAACTATACCACCTGTATCGGGATCGGAAATAACACTATTAGCATTTTTAACATCGCTTAAAAGACCTGCTTTTTCTTTTTCTAATTTTTTCTTTTTTTCTTTCTCTTTATCTTCAGCAGAAGAAGAACCAAATTTTAAAGCTCCATTTTTATCTACAACTCCATCCTTAATAGCTTCTTCTCCACTACCTAAAATTTTACCAATAGAATTAGTTGCTTCTACAGCACCTGCTGCTTTGGCAATTTGATCAGAAGATGGAGTTCCATTCTTAGTATGCTTTTTATTAATTTCATTTATTGCATTCGCACTATTCACTTCTTTAGAACCTGCAACTGTACCCTCAAATGTACCTGCAATAGTTGCATCATCAATAGCAGTATTTGCATTACCAGCTACAGAAGTAGCCGCTGCACCAAATGCTGCTTTACTGCTTTCTGCATGCATTGCTTGCATAGCAGATGCTGTATTTAAATTGTTGATACCATTTCCGTGATCCCCAAACATAGTTGAAAAAGCGGCATTCGATTTGTTTGCCTTATCCATTCCAGCCTCAACTTCTGCATATGCTTCAATAGCTGAACCTGATGTACTCGGTAAGGGAATACCCATTTTTCTCATTTTTGCTCTAGCAAGTGCTTCTTGCTTAGTGTATTTAGTTCCGTTTCTGTGAGCATCCTCTGTCATATTACTTTCTGCATAACTTTCAAGTTCTTTACTAGCACCAGATACACCTAAACTTTTATAAGCGCCTGATACGCCCATAGCAACTCCAGAAGCAGCAGCAACTTCACCTTTATAAATAATCCCCATTACTAAAGGAATAGCGGCTGTCCCAAGCAATCCTGCTACACCTGTCATATCGCTTAAATATTGAATATAGGCAGGTATATGACTTGCTGTAAGGTTAGTTCCTCCCATCTGTGCTACTATATCATTGGCTCCAGAATATAAATACTTATTAACAGTAGCTTGCACTATCGCAAAAGCGATACCGATGGAACCAAATGAGATAAATCCAAAAAGGTAATTCAAAAGAATCTTAGAACCTTTTTGCATTCCCATAACAGAAACAATAATCCCCATAGGAATAAAAGAAAGCATTATAATAATAGTAAGAAAATGTATAGCTTTAGGAAGCATATCACTCATCCAAGAGAATTGACCAGGACCATTTTGTAGCAACATCATTTTAGAATATGAAGAAGAAGCACTATCTGCTACATCTGCACCAGAAACACCAACTCCTGTTTCTTTAGATGTAGAATTATACATACTAGCCCCAACAATATTTTTCATATCTTGAGTATAGTCACCTAATTTATTAAGAGGATCTTCAATTTTTCGTATATCATCTTGTACATCACTATTACTCATTTTAATGTTTGTAATATTATTATCAAGACCTTTATCTAATGCATCTGCAACATTTCCCAATGCATCATCAACATGTTCATTATTCCAATAATCACCACATTTTACTGTTCTATTGTATTCTTTATCTGATATTCCAAGATCGGAAGGATCTATATAACTTTGCACTTTATCTGGAGGATTTACAACTTTAGAAAAAGCATCAGTAGATATATCTGAAGCATATTGCATTATACACCCTGTATAATAATTTCTAACAATTGTTGCATTTTTATCAGTAGGCGCTAATTCTTCCACTCCGAGGAGTCGTCTTTTATATATCTGAAGGTTTTTTAAGAATCCCATCCCTTTAAATTCTTCAGAAGGTATATCACTAGAAGAAGCATCTTTTATCTCATCCACTACATATCTAGTAAGCATAGAACTCGTATGCATGCTAAACGCAACTAAAAACGGAACATTATCTACTTTTCTCTCATCTGTACCATTTTTTGCATATTGTCTTTCATCAAGTATGTGTACTGTTGTGGTTGCACCATAAACAAGATACATTGTACCTATAACAAAAGCCATTTCCATAAAAGCTTTTTTATAGTCTTCTTGCAAAAACCATTTTGAAGACATAAGTGCCGCAATGAGAACTGCTACATATTCTACATTATTTCTATAACCAGCATCTTGAAGAATTTTTGCTAGAGTATTAAAAGCATCCGCAATGCTTTTAGTGTCTCCCCATACATATATATAGACATCCGTAAATGCCCCTGCATGTAAAAAACTAACTGTTAAAAAAAGTAGAGAAAAGACTTTAAAAAGCATGCAAAAAATAGTGGGACTCTATTTGTTCTCTTTGGTGCAATAGGGATTCTTTTTCCTGAGTTTATGAGTGTTACGACAGTGATGTTAGTGGCATATCTTATGATGTTTGCAGGAATTACGTCAGGAATTTTGAC
>JALUBM010000279.1 GCA_027044845.1 Sulfurimonas sp. | reverse complement strand
CTTTGATTTTTTGCATTATTTAAACACTTTTTTATATTTTCCAATTTAACAGAACATTTTTTTACACATTTTTTATCTCTTTTTGTAAGAGGTTCTTTTTTTATATTGTGATGATGTATAGTATTGTATACCGCTTCTGCCTCTCTATCTGTATTTGGAACGGATTTCATTTGCTGTTCCATAATAACTTTCATACTTCCACCGTAACTACCATCTTTGTATCCCTTGAGTGCTACTTTTATTTGAGATAAAGACAAGTCTTTTACTATTTTTGATTTGCCTAATGCGCGTTTTTGGAAACGATAACCGTGACAAACTTTGCAATTTCTCAATTTAATATGATTATTTGCCATATTCATCTTGCTTGCTTGTCTTACCATATTTGTGTTTCCTGGAATAGGGCTAAGTTCTGTAGCTGAAGCTGTAACCCCACTAATAATTGTAACGATTGATAATGCAATAATCTTTTTCATACTTTTTCCTTTGTATTTTTTTAATAATCTCTTTTTATACAGTCTTTATCACGGTGAACATAATCCTAAATGGTGCTACAGTTATAGTATCTCTAATTTTATACAGTCTTTATACCTTCTTTGCTTACAAGAAGTAGCGATTGCTCGTTATAGTACCCCTAATTTTATACAGTTTATATACCGGAAAAAATGTCATAAAATTCTTCTTTTAAGTTATAGTACCCCTAAATTTATACAGTCTATATACCTTCAGACATCTTCTTTTAATCTCTTTTTTAGTTATAGTACCCCTATTTTTATACAGTCTATATAATTTTATAATCTATATATGCAATAATGTGTTCGTTATAGTACCCCTAACTTTATACAGTCTATATAACAAGTTGCGAACAAAGCATCCGATTACATGAGTTATAGTACCCCTAATTTTATACAGTCTATATAACTGTTGTTTTAACATATACAGCATCTCCACTGTTATAGTACCCCTAATTTTATACAGTCTATATACCACCAACACTTAAAACCACCGTGGTGTGGGTTTTTAAGGTGTTTCATTCTTAAATTTTACCATAAATTAGTATGAATTACTATTAAAAATCAAGATTTTTTTTAACGATATTCCATTTTACTATTGACTTTTTCATTATACTGGGTTACAATTCAGTAAATTTTAAATATTTTGGAGACAGCATGAAATTAATCGTTTTGTATGAAAAGGAACTTGTAGGAAAACAAAGACTTTTTCCTCGTGACATTAGAAACTATATAGGTAGTATAAGTAGTGATGAAGATAAAGAATACACAATGTGGCATAAAAGAGAAATACCTCATCTCATATATATGATGCCAAACAGAAAAGGTTTTGCAATTGTTTCTTATAAAGATGATGATTTTACAAAAGAACTTTTTGATAGAATATTGTCTTCAATAAAAGAAAATCAGGAAATCAGCTTTAAAGAGAACAATATTAAAACAAAAGTTAAAGAAGCATATATTATAAACTATGGATATACTAGATTTACTCCTCAATATGAAGAAAGGAAACTTAAAACTCCTATGATTATGAGACAGTTTCAAAGAGCTAAGTCAATAACAAGAGATGTGGATAAAATTGATATGAGAGAGCTAGAAAGATTAGTGACTGATGAAATCAAAGAAAGCATTACTTACATGAACCAAGAATGGTTTAATGAAACAGTTGACTTAGATGATTTAATGCTTGTATATAAAGATCTTAAATATGTAGTTATTAAATATAATGACAATCAATATTTTCCTGCTGTATATGCAACAATTATTTCAAACAAAAAACTTCCAGACTTTATTGGATATAACATAGGTATGGGATATGGAGAATTAGAACAAAAAAAAGTTACATTAAGAAGAGAGAATTAAGATGCAAAATTTAAAAGTTACTTTCTACTTTGGAATGCCATTGAATATTGACAACAATATTATTGTCGCACCTTGTCCATTAATTTTAGATAGGACTACAACAATAGATGGCATTGTACTTGCGTCGTATTATGATTATCTAAAATCAGCTGGAAAAGTAATCCCTTTTGACAAAGAACATAGTACAGTAGATTTTATAGAAAAGAAAAATGGTGTATTTAGTGGTTCTGTTTGGTATATTGATAAAGATACAGATATTGCTTTTGACTTTGAAACTTTTATTAAAAATCCTGAATATAAAAAGATTTATGAGCAATCTAAAAAGAAAGTTAAATCTAGCAGTTTTTATAAAGCATATATTGGAACTGATGAAAGTATGATTGTTGATAAAATTCATTTTTATATTAGAGGAAAAAAAGAGGTTATAGAAGCTCTTTTAAAAGGTAAAGTTTATGCTGTTGGAAAAAAACAGTCGGTAGGGTTTGGATGTGTTAGGAATATAGAGGTAAAAGTAATAGAAGAGGATAAAGGGTATATGCTTGATAGCTCTACACCATCTAAGCCATTACCTGTAAGCGATTTTAGTGTGAGTACAAAGAAAGTTGCACAGATGCGAAGAATGCCACCATATTGGCTTCAAGAAGATTTAGAGCCTTGTTATATGCCTACTACTTCACTCTATGAAGTTCATGATGGTTCTGATGAGGTAAAACACTTCAAGTATTCTGCTATAGATTTTGAACATAACTGTAACTTTTTATATAACAATGCAATAAAAAGTAAACTTTGTTTTAAAGATATTCCGATGTCTGGTTTATCAAAAGTGTTTAATACTAGAAAAGCAGTATCATTTTGGAATGAAAACAATACTACTAAAAGATGTTCTATAACTAACAAAATAGCAAAAGAAGGAGTTGATAGTAAAATTCGTTTTGTAATGAAACGCTTAAAATCTGCTTTTTCTGATTATAGTTACTTTAAAAATGATGATTTTCTATCAAAAGAAGCTTTGTGGTGCATAGAAAATATAAAAGAGATTTCGTATGCTTATGTAGATCAAAAAAATTGGCTTTATTTGCAAGGAAAAGAAGCTAAAGATGGAACTCGTTATAAAGATTTTATAAAAAATCCTAAAATGTTAAAACCTCCTTTTAGTATCAATTTAAAAGATACTCAAAATGCACAACATGTATCTTTTAAAGGAAAAGTTTCAATTTCTAATGCTTACTTTACTATACAATATGGTAATACTCAATTACATATAGATAATGAATTGTTACAGCA
>JALUBM010000278.1 GCA_027044845.1 Sulfurimonas sp. | reverse complement strand
ATACAGTATAATTGCACTATGAGTTCAATAATTTTTTCAATTCTTAGCATTTATGTTTTTATTTTGATGGGATTCGTAGCCAAAAAAAGTTTTAAAGATAAAATTGATGAAAAGACAATTACCCTTTTAAATGTCTATTTTTTGCAGGTTTTTCTCACATTTTGGGGGCTTTTGCTACACCCCATTGATATTACATTATTTTATGCACCAGGAATTTATTTTATCATAGTACTTTTCACCCTTTTTTTAGCCTTTTTATTCGCATCAAAACTTTTTAAGCAAAAAAAAGAATACTCTATTGCTATGGTGGCTTCTATTATAGGCAATACTGGAAATCTAGGTATTCCTCTTAATATCGCGATTTTTGGGGAAGCTTCTATCCCTTACACTACAGTTGTCAATCTTGTAAATATCTTTGTTGTCTATACAATTGGTGTCTATTTTTACTCTCGTGGAAACTTTGATGCGAAAACATCACTCAAAAACATTCTAAAACTACCCATTCTCTGGGCGGCTGTCATTGCTATTGTTTTAAGTGTCAATCACTACACTCCCTCGGATGCAATTATGAATATGCTGATGATGGGAGCCTATGCCTCTATGACTATGCAACTTTTTCTCTTTGGTATCTATTTATATGACATCAAAATCAAGGAAATTAACAAAAAACTCATTATCTGGGTTATATCTCTAAAATTTGTTTTACTCCCCTTGCTGGCTTTTATTATTTTACTTAATATTAACCTTGCACCCATGGTAAAAGGAGTGGTTTTTATAGAACTTTTAATGCCACTTGCCGTTGCCAATATCAACCTTGCCTCACTTTATGATTGTGTGCCAAAACTTGTTACGGCTCTAGTTTTTATCTCCTCGGTTCTTTTTTTAGGAGTGGTTTTATTTGCTATAAAACTTTTAGCCTATTTAAATTAGATAGGCAATTCTAAAAAACAAATATATAACCAAAATTTTGAGTAAAATCATCGTTGCTAAATGTTTTCTGCACCTTTTTCAACTGCTTTTTCTAAGATTTTACTTTTCATTCCCTCCAAATCTTGAATTTTCTCCTCAATATTTGACATACTTGAATTAATATTTTTTGTATCAACAACAACAGGTGTATTTGCAGGAGAAAATTGTTCTATTGCATTCATATCTCGCATCTCTTTAACAGCTATTTTATTCATAACACTACTTGCCATTAAACCCGTTAATGCTGTAACCTCTTTTTCACTTGCTTTTGTCCCACTTCTATACATAACACTCGCTATATGTTTTGTAGCATGAGGTGTTCTTGAAATGGTGCTTATAAGTTTAGAAGTGTCTTCTTCTCCATATTTATTTTTAAGTTCATCAATAGCTAACTTTTTATCTATAGCAGTTACACTCATACCTTTTACATCATTTTTAGTAACCGTCGTGGATTGAGTTACTTGTTGTGTTTTAAAAGAATGTAACATCTTTTTTAAACTTGCTATTTGTTTATTGAGTGCTTCAATCTCTTTATTCTGATTTGATTGTTCTTTCCCCGTTGTTATTTCTTTTGTAAGTCTTTGCATTTTAAATGCTCTATAATCTCTTTTTTGAGCATCTATCATTTTTGTAAGTTCAGGGTTTATCTCATTACTTGTTATTTTATTATCTCTATTTTTATCAAGCTCTTTAAAATTTTCTTCTAGGAGTTTTAAAGACAATCCAGCGTTATCCACTATTTTTTTGATTGTATTGTTTGTAAGTAGATCAAAGCCCTTTTTTAGTTTAAAATGATTGTTCTGTACATTATATGTAGGTGATAATTTTATCTTAGAGAGTTCATTATAGCTTAAAAAATTATCATTATTACTATCAGCATTTTTGAAATTTGTTTTATCCATGATAAAACTTTTAAAATTATCATTTTGATTTTTTACAATGGTATAGTCAGATTTTTTACCATTATTAACAGTGGTTAAAACAGATAAATAGCGTATATCCATAAGAAACTCCTACCTCTACATCGACAAATATATTTTATCTTTTAATTTTTTTATTTGTTCTTGATGAGAAAAAATACAAAGGGCTAAGGATTAAATGCTTTTACCCTTTTTGCCAGTTGTTCGGGCAGAAGTTGCAGTGATTCTTCTACAACTTTTGTATTTCCATGAGTAATAAATTCATCTTCATATTCAAAGGAGATTACAGAAATATCTAAAATATTTTCTTTAGATAAAAATTCCAGCAATGCAGAACCAACACCACCTAATTTAGCACTATCTGAAAAGACAAACCATTTTTTATATCTTTTTGCCATCTCTTTAAGCATCTCTTCATCCAGCGGTTTTACAAAACGTAAATCTAAAATAGAAATATCTTCTTGCATGTGCTTCGCTGTTTCATACGCACGTCCTACACCGTTTCCATACCCAATAAATAAAGTATCACTATTCGTTATTTGTAAAAATTGTGATTTTCCAAGTTCAAAAGGTGTCGATTCAGGAAGATCCGAAGCTATAAAAGAACCTCTAGGATAACGCAAAGTACAAGGATGCTCATATTTTTCCGCAAAATCCATTGCCTGATGAAAACTTTTTTCATCTCTGGGTGCGAAAAGTGTCATATTCGGTATTGCCCGTAAATAACTAATATCAAATACACCTTGGTGCGTTTCACCATCTTCACCAACTATTCCTGCCCGATCGAGTGCAAAGACAACAGGTAAATCCATTAAACAAGTATCATGGATAATCTGATCATACGCACGTTGCAAAAAGGTCGAGTAAATCGTACAAAAAGGTTTAAAACCCTCTTTTGCAAGTGCCGCCATAGAAGTTACCGCATGCTGTTCGGCAATCGCTACATCCCAAAATCGATTTGGATATTTTTCTATCAATTCACTTAAACCAGTGCCACTAGGCATAGCTGCCGTAACACCTACAATCTTATCATTTTTTTCACATAAGGAAAGAAGTGCTTGAGTATATATTTGTGTAGCACTTTTACTTACAGCTTTTTTAGCCGCATTACCACTAGAGAGATCAAAAGGACCGACACCATGCCATTTCTCTTCTTTTCCCTCTGCTATTTCATACCCTTTGCCTTTAATCGTCTGTGCATGAATAATCACTGGTTTATTTAATTTTCTAGCCGTTTGCATGATATCTATAAGCTGTGCGATATTATGTCCATCAACTGGACCGATATAATTAATACCCATTTCTTCAAAAAGGATTCCTGGCGTTACCAGTTTAAGTGATTCTTCCATACGCTTAGCAATATATCTAGCACCTTCACCAAAATTATCTACAAAACTCTCAGTATTTTTTTTAAATCTTTGATAAAATGGAGAAGCCATGGCAGAACTCAGCATTCTACTCACTGCACCAATCGGCTTTGAAATACTCATCTCATTATCATTTAAAATAATTACCATTGGATATTTTCTATCACCTAGTTCATCAAGTGCTTCATAAACCATTCCAGAGGTCATAGAACCATCACCAATCAAGACAACGGGGATTCTCTCTTCCTGCTCCCCTTTAAGTGCAATAGCTTTTGCGGCTCCTACACCTAAAGAAATAGAAGTTGAGCTATGTCCCGCTACAAAATAATCATCAGTACTTTCAGTCGGTTTCGTATAACCACAAATACCGTTAAATTGTCTCAATGTATCAAATTCATCCCATCTTCCAGTAAGCAATTTATGTGCATATGCCTGATGTGATACATCAAAGATAAAAGGATCTTTTTGCGAATTAAACACCGTATGCATCGCTACAATTATCTCCGTCGCACCAAGTGTTGAGCTTAAATGACCACCATTTTTACTGACAACTTCTAAAATTCTTTTTCTTATTTCATCACTCAAAACTTCAAGTTCTTTAACACTTTTATCTTTTAAATCTATTTTATTCACTTAAGGCTGCCTTTTTTACGCGTTCAAATCTTTTTGATATTTGTGCATCTATATTTCCTGCATCACTTAATGCAATAACACCGCCCTCATTTACCGCACTATCTGGTAAAACTTCTACATGCTCAAGTTTTCCTAAATGTTCTACAATTGCACTATGATCTTTTGGATTCACTTTAAGTGTAATTTTAGAAGCACTCTGTAGTTCTTTTATTAACTCGTCACCGAGTGTTTTTGCAACCTGAGCTGAATTTTCGCTCACTTCAATCTGCACAACCTCTCTAGCAATGTCTAATGCTGCATTAAGTAGCTCATTTTTTACACCCTCTAAAGCTTTTTCATATTCATGAGCACTCTCTTCAAGTTTTTTAATCGAATCTGTCAAAAGTTCTAACTTATTACTAAGTATTGTATCAATATCTTCACGGGCTTTTGCTTCTCCTGTTTTAGCCCCCTCATTAAATGCATCTTCTTTACTTTTTTTTAATTGTTCTTGAAACTCTTCTTCTTTCGCTTCAAGTTTCATCTGCAGTTTAATAAAATTTGATGACATTTCATCCGTCTTTTTCATCAACGATTCAATAAGAGATTCTTTAGAACTCGTACTTAATGCACTTGAATCTACATCTGAGGCTCTAGCTTTTGGATTATTTTCTGCCGTAAAAACTTTTTTTTCACTCTTTTGTCTTTCATTCGCACCCATAGCTATAACCTTAAAACTATATTTATGCACATTATGCTCATTTAATGCATTGCTTGATATGATTGTTGCCATCTACTTACTCTATCATCTCTTCAGATGAACCCATCTGAATAGTTCCAGATTCAGCTAACTGATTTACAGTTTCAACAATTTTTCTCTGAGCGGTTTCTACATCTTTCATTTTTACAGCCCCAAGGAATTGCATCTCTTCTTCAAATGCCTCACGGGCTCTTTCACTCATAGCAGAGAAGAACTTTTCTTTTAACTCTTCAGGAGAAGATTTAAGTGCAAGCATAAGTTCTGCTTTTTCTACAGCTTTTAATATTTCGGCAATTGCACTTTTATCAAGTGTCACAATATCTTCAAATGTAAACATCATCTCTTTAATTTTTACAGCCAACTCTTCATCAACCTGTTCAATATTTGCCAATGTAGCTTTAGAACTTTTTGCACCGAGACGATTAAATATATCTGCAACTGCACGCGTTCCACCCACCTCAACTTTATAGGAAGCCAATGATTCAAGTTTTGACTCTAGTACTGCTGAAACTCGTTTAATAACTGATGGAGAAATATCTCCGAGTTTTGCCATACGCATTGCAACTTCACTCCGCAGATCATCAGGAAAATACTGCAGTGTATCAGCCGCTTCAGTAGGATCCATGTGTGCCAAAATCAGTGCAATTGTTTGTGGATGTTCATTAATAATAAAGTCTGAAAGCTGCTGTGGCTTAATTTTTGAAAGATATGCAAAATTTTGTGTGTTTTGCATACTTTTTGAAAGCTTGTCTAAAACCTTTTTTGCCTCTTCTGCTCCAAGTGTTCTGTAGAGTAGCTCTCTGGCATATTCCATACCACCTGACGTCATAAACTGACCTGATTGGAAAATTGCATGAAACTCTTCTAAAATAGCAGTTGCCATTGCTTTATCTATCGTTTTATTTGACGCAATAAACTTAGAAATCTCCGTAATCGCTTCAACACCCATATGAGAAAATACCGCAGCTGTTGCATCTTCACCTAACTGTAGTAAAAGAATAGCAATCTTTTCTGCCATACTCATTTCATCGAGTAACGCCTGCTGTTGTTGTGTTAATGTTGCCATCTCTATCTCCTCTCTCTACCAGGAATTTCAGCTTCTTCACTCAGTAGTGCTTCAAGTAAAGAAGCGACTTCTTCGGGAGTTTCATCTGCCATTGTTTTTACTTTTTCCAAAATAACTTCATGTTTGAGGTCATCTTCATTAAAATCATTCCCTAGACCCAATTGATCCTCAACTTTTTTACGCATTGATTGTACTTTTTCTACTAAATCATCGCCTTCTTCTTCTTCAATCATAAAAGATGGTACTTCAAGATCTTCATCTTCTTTTGAAACTTCTAGCATTTTATCTGCAAATGGGGCAATGACTTTTTTATACAAAATAAGTAATAATATAAGGACAAACAAGTACTTAAATAATCCTGAAAATGGGGCTAAGTATGTTTGCGTAAATGTAATAGCTTGACTCACACTCTTCACACCATGATTTATTGGCGTTCTTTCAAACTGCAAATTTTGTACACTAATTTTATCACCTCTATTTGAGTCAATTCCAATAGAACGGCTTGCAAGCGAAGTAAGTGCATTTAAATCCGCTTCACTTAAAGGTACATATTCCATTTCACTTGTAGGATTACCGTCTTTATCTTTTTTAATTTTATATTTTCCGTCAACAACGACTGCTGCTGTTATCCTTTTAATACGGGCAAACTGGCTTTTTGTAGTGCTTACTGTTTTCCCAACTTCATAATTGGTTGTTCCTGTACTTTTCGTATATTTTTCTTTTATTTTATTTGATGCCAATCCCTGAACTGGTCCTATATTGCTCACAGTACCAGGTACGCCACCTACTTGTTTTGGAGATGTTCCTTCTCTTTTTTCTTCACTTGATTGTTCACTTCGTACAACATTTTCAGGATCATATTTCTCAGATGTCGATTTTTGCTGAGAAAAATCAAATTCTATAGTTACTTGTGCTACAACCTTCTCTTTTCCACCTACAAAGGGGGCAATTACATCAATAATTTTTTGCTGTTTTTTTTTCTCTTCTTTTGCTTTATATTTTTGCTGTGTAGCAGAAAGCTCACTCATCTGAGACATTTCATCATTATCACCAAGTGTTACACCATCACTATTTATAAGCATAACATTAGAAGGTTTTAATTTAGGTACTGCTGCAGCAACCAGATTTTTAATACCTCGTATTTGTTTAGTGGTCAACATCCTACCCTCTACTAACTGTACCATTATCGAGGCAGTAGGATCCACTTGTTTTGATACAAAGAGTGTATCTTTTGGAAGTGCCAAATTTACCGTTGCTTTTTCTACTGGAGAAAGTGCGATAATTGTACGAGCGAGTTCCCCTTCTAAAGCACGAAGATGCTTTATTTTTTGGTCAAAGCTTGTTGCTCCAAACTGCTGTTTATCAAAAAGTTCAAAACCAACACCACTATCTTTTGGCAATCCTAAAGAGGCTATTGAAATTCTTTCTTTATAGACTATATTACGAGGTACTTTTATAACATTATTTGCTTCGATTTTATAGGGAATATTATCTTTATCAAGTTGTTCAACAACTTTTGCAGCATCAGCAGAAGTCAGAGAATCAAATAAGACAGCATATTGACCACTTGTACTTTTTTTTGCTGTAAAAACTACTAAAAATATTAAAAAAGCAACAATACCAACAATAGCTATTGCTATAATAATTTTTTGTTGTTTTGTGAGTTTTGCGTACAAAACTGATAATTGCGAAAAAAGCACCTTAAAATCCATTAACTTCTCATTTTACATTTTATAATAGAACTGATGCAAGTTCAAAAAAACGACTGTTTTGTTCTTTTGTTCCGACAGTTACACGAATTGCATTCATACCATAACCACTTAAGTCTCTTACAATCATACCTTTACGCAACAAAGCATCAGAAAGCTCTGTCGATTTTTGTGTAGAGTTAAGACATAAAGTCACAAAATTTGTATAACTATTTATTATAACTATTTTTTTTTCATTTGCAAATTCTTCGTATCGTTTCATCTCTTCAAAATTTAAAGCGATGCAATTATTCACAAATTCTTCATCCTCAAGAGCAACACTTGCTGCTTCAAGAGACAACGTTGTTATATTAAACGGCGGTCGTAATTTATAAAGTTCTTCAATGATATTTTGTCGTGAAATACCATAGCCAACTCTCATTCCACCGAGTCCATATGCTTTAGAGAATGTCCCCAAATAAACAACATTTTCAAATTTTTTCAACAACTCACCTGGTACAACTTTTTTACGTGCATCTTTATATGCACCATATTCCATATATGCACAATCGATAACTACGAGCGTATCATCGTCGATTTTTTCTAAAAATGCCGTCATTTCTCGTACATCAATCGCATCACCCGTCGGATTATTCGGTGTACATAAAAAGATAATATCAGGATTTTCTTTCTTATACAGTTCATAAAACTCATCTAAATTATGTTCTTGAGATGCAGTTCTAATAATCTCTGCTCCAACATGTCTTGCATATATTTCATACATTGCAAAAGTAACACTATTCATCAGTATTTTTGAAGTTTCATCCGCTTTAGCATGTATAATAAATTCTATAACCTGATCACTTCCACTTCCAATAATAAGATTTTCGTCACCAATAGCATACTTCTTGATCAGTGCATTTTTAAGTTTTAGCATGCTGTCATCGGGATAAAGTGCCATGTTCGGCACCATCTTAGCAACTGCATTTTGTACTTTTGGTGAACATCCATAAGGATTTTCATTTGAAGCCAATTTTACTATATCTTTGGGTGATATGCCGAAATTTCTTACCACAAGTTCTATAGGTTTACCCGCTTCATAAGTATTTATATTTTCTAATTTTTTATTAAATTTCAATTCTCACCCTTTACATAACTTCCAAGCCATACAACTTCTTCTGTATGTTTTTGTATCACTTTTTGAATTCTTTCTTCATCAATATGACCATAAAAATCTATATAAAACCAATAACCAAATCCGCCTTTATCCTTTGAAGGACGAGATTCTATTTTTGAAAGATTTATTTTTTCTTTATCAAAATCTTGTAAAAAATGGACTAAAGAACCAGCCTCAACAGCATCCTTTAATCGTACTAAAATTGACGTTTTATCTTCCCCACTCATGCCATTTTTAAAGTCGCTTAGAATAACAAAGCGGGTTGTATTATCGATAGCATCTTCTATATTTTCAAACATTGTCGGTACACCATAAAGTTTTGCTGCAATATGCGAACAAATAGCAGCTGAATTTGGCTCATTTTCTGCTAGTATTGCGGCTTTTGCAGTTGATTCGACAGGAATCTGCTCAACATTAATAAGACCGTGTTCATTTAAAAATTCACGACATTGCCCAAAACCTTTATCTTTTGAATATATTTTAGTGATGTTTTCAAGTTTTTCAGCTTTTGTTGCAAAAGACATATGAATAGGCATATAAAGTTCTGCAACAATCTTCACCGAACTTTTTGCAAGTAAATCAAGTGTCTCTCCGACAATACCATCGCGAGAATTTTCAATCGGAACTACACAGAATTTTGCACGTCCAGCTTCAAGTGTCTTAAATACAGAAGCTATAGAATTAAGTGAAAGATAATCACTCATCGCCCCAAAACGGCTCTCTGCTGCTTGATGAGTGAAGCTTCCTTCAGGTCCTAAATAGGCAATACGCTCAGGTAGTTCCAAATTTCTTGCAACCGCAAAAATCTCTAAAAAGATAGCTTCAATGGCACTCTGATTTAAAAGTCCACCCTCTTTTGCATTCAACATAACCAATCTATTGAGAATGGCTTTTTCACGCTCAGGTCTGTAAATAGCACCACCAGTATCTTTTTTTATCTCTCCCACTCTCTCAACAACTTGCATGCGTTTATTGAGAAGTTTCAGTATCTCATTATCTATTGTATCAATCACACATCTGCACTCATCTAAAGTTTTCATTACTTCTCCATCTTATGGCGGGTTAAAATATCTTGCATATTTTTATATATAAAATCAGGTTTAAGATTTTCATCCAAAAAAGGCACTATTTCATCGGCATTTTTATATTTTCCACTTGTTACAAATATTGTTTGCATTTCAAGCTCTTTTGCACCGCCCAAATCGCCTTTTACATCATCACTAATAATTGTAATGTCTGTAAATTTAGCCTCTGGATTTTGTTTTTTCAATCTTGCAAGTGCTTCACCATAAAATATTATACTTGGTTTTCCCACTATGTCATAAGAACTGCTTGTTGCAAATTCAAGCATTTTTAAAACAGCTCCAACCCCAGGGTAACGTTTATTGTTTTTTGCATAAATTGATGTTTCATGCATACCCACCAATTTAGCTCCGCTGAGTAAAAAATCTATCATTTGTGCATATTCATCTGCTGTAAAATTTTCTTTTGTGGCAATCAGAACTGTTTTTGGATGTGTATAATCAAGTTTGTAACCCATTTCTTGCAAAGTTTGTAAAAACTCTGTTGCTCCGTATGCTGCCACAGCTTCTTTTGAAACTTTTGCGTCTAAAAGCATTAAGGGATCAAGGTATTTTGTTACATCAAAATCAAAGCCTATTTCATTTAAATATGCTAAAAAATCATGCGATGCTTTTTTTGTATTGTTTGTAACAACCATATACGGAATATTTTGTGTATTGAGCATTTGTATAAACTCTCTACTTCCTGCTATTGGAGATTTATCTTTATCGCTGATTAAAGTGCCCTGAACATCTATAAAATACATTTTATTCTACTAAAAATTCTTGTTCTAAACAAATCAAATCTTCAAAAGATTCACGTCGGCGAATCAATCTCGCTTCAGAACCTTCAATACATATTTCTGCACTTCTGCCACGTGTATTATAATTACTTCCCATACCAAATCCATAGGCCCCAGCACTATGAACTACCAATAAATCATTTCTATTTAATGTTGGAAGTGGATAATTTTTGGCAAAAAAATCACCACTTTCACATACAGGTCCGACAATATCAACTTCTCTTGGTTCACCATTATTGTCTGTAATTGCTTCTATTTTATGATACGCATTATATAAAGACGGACGAAGTAAATCATTCATAGCACCATCAACCACTACGAATTTTTTCTCACCATTTTGTTTTTCATAAAGTACTTTTGTTACAAAATATCCTGCATTTGCTGTTAAAAATCTTCCTGGTTCACAAAGAATTGTCAAATCAAGTGCTGTTAATGTACCCAAAATTGCTTGTGCATAATCATATGGTTTTATCGTCTCTTCATTATCATATTTTATACCAAGTCCACCACCTACATCAAAAAACTTTAACTCTATATCAATTGCCTGCAGTGAACGAATTAAATCTGCCACTATTTCAGCTGCTTCACGAATAGGTTGCAGTTGTGTCAATTGTGAACCAATATGAAAATGAATACCTACAGGATCTAAATATTCAGAGTTTTTTGCCTGAATATACATGCGTTTTGCCGTTGGAATATCTACTCCAAATTTATTATCATGCAAACCCGTTGATATGTAAGGATGTGTTTGCGGGTCAATATTAGGATTAACTCTAATGCTAATACGAGAACTTTTACCAAGTTCTTCTGCAATCGCTGCAACACGCTGTAATTCCGCTTCACTCTCAACATTGATATATAAAATATCTTTTTCTATCGCTTCACGAATTTCCTCATCATTTTTCCCGACACCTGAAAATATAATTTTATATGCAGGGATACCCGCTAACAATGCCCGACGCACTTCACCAATAGAGACACAGTCTGCACCGCTTCCCATTTTTGCAAAATGACGCACTATACTCAAATTTGAGTTTGCTTTTATAGCATATGCAATAATCGACTTTCGTCCTTTAAAAGCCTCTTTTAACTCTTTATATTGTGCCGACATATAGTGAAGATCATACACATATAATGGGGTGCCATATTTTTTTGCTAAAGCCTTAAAATCAATCATAAAAATTCCAAATATTTTTTAAATGATTTTATCTAAAATGTGCTTATAAGTGCCTAAGAAGTAGAAAATCTATGTCTATACCACTGAATGAAAGCTAAAATCACAAGCAGAAAGACAGGTGTAACAATGCCTATTTCACTTGGAATAACTTTATTATTTGCCAGTTTTATTAAAAAAAAGAGAATACCCCATGTAAGCAGCGTAACTAAAATTGCACCGAAAGTAAAAAGTGAAATATTTAAAAAACGGACACTCACAGGAACGAAGAAAAATATAATCACAATAAGACAAGGGACAAAAAATGGATAAATAAATATTTTATAAAGTGCTGCTTTTATATTATCGGTATTGATATTCTGTTTATCTAACAAATCAATAGCATCAATAGCATCTAAAATAGTAAAATTGACCTTACCTTCATAGACCTGATCTAACATTTTAGGACGAAATCCTTCTAAAATTTTTAAATTTTTTGCTTTTGTAACAGTCATACCCGCAGAAACAAGCGATAAATCATCAGGTTTTGTAATAATATCAGCTTTTTTAATAAACCAATAATTATCTATATATCTAGCCGATTTAGCAACAATAATCTCTTTTAAAGATTCATTTTTAACGGTAAATACACGAATATTTTTTGCACTTTCTTGCAAAGGTAACAACTTGGAAAAGTATATATATTTTCCTTTATAGGCAAAAAAGAGGTCACGGGTAGGACTTAAATATTGCGAATTTTTCTTAATATTTCTTGAAAATTCTTCTGAACGAGCAAAATTTGACCAAGCATGTAAGGCAATAAAAAGCACAATAACAGCAGTCGAAACAAAAACAAATGGACGTAGTACATCTACTCTTGAATACCCTAACGAAAAGAATGAGACCAATGCGTTTGAGCGAATAAGGTATATTTTTGTAGATATCATCGCAAATACTAGCGATACAGGAAGCAGTATATCAATAGCTGAGAATGATTTATAAACCATATAAATTAAAATAAGATTTGCAGAAGATTTTGACAACTCTTCTGCACTCCCCATATAATCAAATCCAACAACAAATAAGACTAAGGCTGTTAATATAATCAAAAAATATTTTATATAATGCAGAGAGATATATTTAAAAGCTAACATACCATAGCCTTTTGAGCATACTTTGAACTTGTATTTTCAAGTGAATGTGCCAATAAAAACTCTACAGCATCACAACTTTTGTTGATCCATTCTTGAAGACATTTCTGTTCAATTTGAGTAAATGGGTCAAGAACATACGAAGCAATTTTGCCTTTATGCTCAGGTTTACCAATACCCATTCTTACTCTAATATATTCACGAGAAATTTTAGAATCTATCGATTTTAAGCCGTTATGCCCACCATGTCCACCACCTTTTTTAAAACGCAAGGCACCAAAAGGCAAATCCAAATCATCATGTATTACAACAACATTTTCTAACTTATAAAACTGTTTTACTTTTACAACAGACTCACCCGAGAGATTCATATACGTTAATGGTTTTAATAAAAAATGATTTTCTAAAGAAATATGAGTGTTTTGAAATTTATAAAGTTCACCACAAAAAGATGAAGAAGAAAGTTTTATGGCATTGTGTCGGCGAATAAATTCTTCGACAACCATAAAACCGATATTATGTCGTGTATTTACATAGTCAGACCCAGGGTTTCCCAGCCCAACTATAAGCATATTAGTTACTACTTAGCTTTAATGATACTTAATACTGCAACACGGTCAGCATCTGTAAATGTAACATTTTCAGAAGCATCAATATCACGAATAAGTTTAGCATCACCAACATCCATATCTGTTACATCAATAACAATAGATTTTGGCAAATCTTCTATTTTAGCTTTTACTCTTAAACGTCTTTTTGAAACATTAATAAGACCTTTGTTCTTCACACCGATAGATTCACCAATAGGTTCAACAGGAATCATATAGTGCGTTACAACATTTGGCTGTGCTACCATTAAATCAACATGTAAAAGTTTTCCTGTAACAGCGTGTGACTCATATGATTGAACAACAACATTCATTTCGTTTCCATTAATTGAAACTGGAAATGCCAATGTCTCTTTATTACGAACAGTACGGATATACTCATTTTCTTTAAATGCAGCATTGATATTTTCAAGCCCTTTTCCGTAAATATTCGCAATTAGATAACCATCACGGCGAAGTGCTTTTGTGCCCTTTTTGCCAATACTCTCTCTAACTATACCTTCTAACATATGAAGTCCT
>JALUBM010000277.1 GCA_027044845.1 Sulfurimonas sp. | reverse complement strand
AAAAGATAATCTCCGCTCCCATCAGTGTTAAAGCTCTAGCAGTTTCACAAAACCATTGATCCCAGCAGATGCCCACACCGATTTTGGCATACGCTGTATCATAAACTTTAAAGCCCGTATCACCCGTTTTGAAATAAAATTTCTCTTCATATCCAGAACCATCAGGAATATGTGTTTTTCGGTAATTATCCATCACGCTGCCGTCAGCGTCAATAACCACTAAAGAATTAAAATACTCCTCTTTGGCTTTTTCAAAATAACTCACTAACAGCACTACATGTAACTCTTTTACCAAGTTTGAAAAATGTTGTATCAGTTCGTTGTTTTTTAAAGGTCTTGCCCATTCAAAATATTTTTTATCCATATCTTTACAAAAGTAAAGCGTCTCAAAAAGCTCCGGTAAAAGTATGATATTTGCACCCTCTTTAGCAGCCTCACGGACTAATCTCTCAGCCTTTGCAATATTTGAGCTTTTATCTTCACTCATATACATTTGGATTGCGGCTGCTTTTATGACATTAAGTTGCTTAAACATTTTTTGTAACCTCGTTTTGATAGGATCAATATTTGGTCTGCTCATTAAGTCTCACCTTTGCAAACACTAGCATTTTGAGAAATATAAAGATGAATAATACCCTATATTTGGGCTTTTTCTTACTTTATTGCTATAAAAGTAGCAAAGTTTGCCCATCTCAGAAGCACCTCACAATGAGAAAACCCTGCGTTTAATGCCATTTTTATATTTTCTTCTTCGCTGTAAGGCACAAGTACATTTTCCAAAGCTTCACGCTTTTGCATAATTTCATACTCCGAATATCCCTGTTCCTTTTTAAAATCATAATAACATTCTATCAGTTCTTTGTTAAGCTTTGAATGGTGAGAAATAATCTTTTCGCTAAATATAAAGATACCCTCTTTTTTTAATGCAACAGCTATTTTTTTCACCAATTCTTCACGAACAAGTGGACGAATAAACTGCAATGTATAGTTACTAATGAAAACATCTGCCTCTTTGTAATCGTATTTAAGTATATCGGCATTATATATTTCTATATTTGCACCATAGGCTTCACATTTTCGTTTTGCACGTTGAAGCATTGCTTCAGAATTATCAAGCCCTATCAGCGTTGCTTTTACATGTAGATTTCTATGTATCCCTAAAAGTGTCGCTGCAGTAGAGCAACCCAAATCATATACAATGCCCTTTTGATCCAAATTTCTTAAGGTAAAAAACTCTGTAATTTTCTGTGACTCTTTATAAAAAGGGACACTTCGCTCGAGCATATCATCAAAAACAGCGGCCACTTCTTCATCAAATTCAAATTGCTTTTTTATCGGTTTTGTAAATACTTTATCATTCATAAATAGAATTTTATCAAAATAAGCCTATAATTGGGTAAAAAAAGGATATTTATGAAAATATCACTCTCTACATGGATGATGATAGCCTTTATCATTTCACTTATACTCAGTGGATGGAAGCTTTACCACTTTATGCCAAGCAAGCAATTAAAAGATGATGATACAACCTCTGAATCACAAAATGAGCTTCTTAATCTCATTTTAGACATAATCAAAGGAAGTAATGGTGAACTTAATGAAAAAGAATTGCACCACATGGTAAAGGAACATAAAAGTTTTGACGCCGAGCATTTTTGGAGGTTTAATGAGAACAGACTCAAACAACTTTTACATCTGCATTATTTAAAAAATCCCGACACTAACAGTATCAAGGATATTCATAAAAAATTAAACTCTTAGTTTTTGTCCATTGCATTTAAGTCTTTATAGGCTTGAAGCACACGTTCTACCAAACTTTGTTGCCCTGCACGTAACCATTTTCTAGGGTCATAATATTTTTTATTTGGTTTATCTTCGCCTTCAGGATTTCCAATTTGACTTTGAAGATAATCATGATATTGTTCAACATACTTGTTCACGCCGTCCCATGTTGCCCACTGAGTGTCTGTATCAATATTCATTTTAACCACACCATAACCGATAGCTTCGCTAATTTCTGAAGGAAGTGAACCTGAACCACCATGAAAAACAAAATTTACAGGTTTTTCTTCTGTGTCAAATTTTTCTTGAATGTATTTTTGAGAATTATCCAGTATCTTAGGTGTTAACTGCACATTTCCAGGTTTATAAACACCATGCACATTTCCAAAAGAAGCTGCTATTGTAAAATTTGAAGAAATTTCTTTCAATTCTTTATATGCAAGAGCCACTTCTTCTGGCTGAGTATAAAGAAGTGCATTATCCATATTAGTATTATCAACACCATCTTCTTCACCACCTGTACAGCCAAGTTCTATTTCTATGCTCATACCAATTTTGCTCATTCTCTCTAAATAGGCTTTACATGTACCGATATTTTCAACCAGAGGCTCTTCTGAAAGGTCAAGCATATGTGATGAAAAGAGAGGCTTTCCTTGTGTCTTGAAATAACCCTCACCCGCTTCTAAAAGTGCATTTATCCATGGAAGTAATTTTTTTGAGGCATGGTCAGTATGTAAAATAACTGCAACCCCGTAAGCTTCAGCCATCATATGCGTATGAATTGCACCTGCAACAGCACCGACTATAGCAGCTTTTTCACCATCATTACTCAAACCTTTTCCTGCATAATATGATGCTCCGCCATTACTAAATTGTATAATAACAGGAGAATTTGCTTTTGCAGCAGCTTCAAGTACACCATTCACTGAATCCGTATTGACAACATTTACAGCAGGAATGGCAAAGCCTTCTTTTTTAGCATGTTCATATATTTTTAAAACATCCTTGCCAAAGAGAACTCCAGGTTTCACAATATCTAATACACCATTATTCATAATTATTCCCTAAAAATTTAATTTTCACATTATAATATATAGTTCTTTTAAAAGAACTTTACTGATACGGGTTCTGATTGCAAGTATTTCAGGGGTTTACAGCATTTCATTTAAACAAAATATACTTAATTCTTTAAATTATACTCTCGTTAAATCATCAATAATGATTTAACAAATATTGACATTGAAGAGTTTGATGTGATTAAGCAGGAGGTAGAGGATGGGATGAAGTAGGAGTGATTTCCTACTTAAGAGGCTTTTTTAGTTGGAAGATGTAAGAAATTTCCTGCACTTTTTTTATCTTTTTTCTTTAGATTTCTACTCTCTACATCTA
>JALUBM010000276.1 GCA_027044845.1 Sulfurimonas sp. | reverse complement strand
ATTTAATAGTTGTTGTAAGTGAAGTAGTATCAACTGTTTATTCTTTTCTTTTTCTTCTTCACTCCACACTGCTATTTCTTTTTCAAACATAGCACTTAGATTATAAATATGGTTGAGCCTTAGATTTCCAGTAACACCTTTTAAACTATGCAATATGTCTCTACTAAGCCCATTTTCCTCTATAGTTTGCATGCTTTTTTGTAATGTTTGTTGGAAACTTTCAAGTAATTTTTTTACTACGATTGCAGGAATATGCAAACACTTTGCAATATCATCAACAGAAATAATATCATATTTCAAAGAAGAGATTTGTTCTTCTTTTTGAGAGAAATATTGTTCAAGCATAGCATCAAGTTCTTGAGGAATTATTGGTTTATTAAGTGTATTATCAATTCCTGAGTCTAAAAAACTTTGTTTGTCAGATTCTATTACATTTGCTGAGAGTGAAACTATTGGTCTTGTATAGCCTTTTTCTCGTAAAAGTTTTGTAGCACTAATACCATCTAAAACAGGCATATTAATATCCATAAAAATAATATCAAATGCTTTGTTTGATGCTGTATCAACAGCTTCTTGTCCATTATTCACAATAGTATAATCCAAACCTCTCTCTTCTAGCATTATGGAAATAAGCATCTGATTAGTTTCATTATCTTCAGCTACAAGAACAGTGCCATTAAAAGTCTTTGTTTGACTTTCATCATTTTTCTCTTCTAAGTTAGTATTTAAGCCATGTGTCAAAGTGATGATTTTATCAAACAATGCAGACCCCGTCATCGGTTGTTCAATGAGATGAAATTTTTTATGTGTACACTCAAAATGTTCATCCACCCCTTCGATAAAAAGCAATTCTAATTTGTCATATTTATTTAGAGCTTCTTGACATGCTGTTGTATTAAAGAGCTGTGAACAAATAATGAGTATTTCACTCTTATCTGTAAGTTCCTCTAAACTTTTAATCTCTCTATAGTTATATTTCCATGAATCTAAATAAGATAAGACAACATTATTGACAGCACAAGTAATGCCATTCTCACTATGTAATACACATATCTCAACATCTTTGTTTTGATTTACAATAGATACACTTGAATCTATAACAGGAAGATTAATATCAAAATAAAATTCACTTCCTTTGCCTTCTTGAGATTTTACTTCTATTTTTGAACCCATCATATTGATGTATTGGTTACTAATAGCAAGTCCTAAGCCTGTACCACCAAATTTTCTACTAATAGAATCATCGGCTTGAGAGAAGGCAGTAAAAATTGTTTTTATTTTTTCTTTTGCAATTCCAATGCCACTATCTTTGATACTAAAATGTAAGGTAGCTGTTTTATCTTGAAGTGTTTCAAGCTTTATAACAACTGAAACAGAACCATTTTTAGGAGTAAATTTAACAGCATTACTTATGAGGTTATTTACAACTTGTTTTATACGCTGTACATCACAAAGTAAAACTTTTGGTAAAGATGGGTCGATGTAAGTATAATAATAGATATGTTTTGTTCTAAAAACAGAAGAAAAAGTAGCTACAGTTGCTTCCATTTCATTGAGTAAGTTTACTTCTGTAGGAGCAAGGGTAAGCTCGCCACTTTCTATTTTTGAAAAGTCTAAAATATCATTCACGACATTTAAAAGTGTTTGTCCACTTTTATGGATAATATCGATATAGCGTTTAGATTCTTTATCTAAATCTCTTTTTGTTAAAACATCTGTGAAACCAAGAATACCATTTAGTGGAGTACGAATTTCATGAGACATATTTGCTAAAAAAACAGATTTTGCATGTTCTGAAGCATTTGCTTTGAGTATTGCATTTTCCAAATCTGTTATATCGTAAAGATTGATAATATACTCATCATTAATCTTTTTTACCATTATGGTAAAGGTATGAATTGTTTTATCCCGAATTTGCATTTTAACTTTTGGTTGTTCTAATTTATTTTCAGATAAATCATCTAGCCAGTTTGGGTATATTTTAGGATAAATATACCCTTCTTCTTCTAAAAACAAATCACAAACACAACTGTTTTTCTTTTTAAAATTCTCAAAAGAGTTGTAATCAAAAGTTTCAAAGAGCTTTTTATTGACATTGAGCATACCTTTTGTTTTGGACGCATAAATAACAATAGCATCTTGATTATCAAAAATTGCTTTTATAAGTTTTTCTTTTTCTTGCATACGCTTTTTTGATTCTATCTGTTTTGTAATATTTTGCCTTATCGCTATAAACTCTTTTATTCTATGTTCTCTGTTAAATATTGGGACAATAGTTGCATCAACATAGTAGATGGAACCATCTTTTGCACAATTTGATAGAATACCACGCCATACTTTACCATCGAGTATAGTTGTCCAAAGCTTTTTAAAAATAAAGTCGGACATATTTGGATCTCGAACTATATCGTGATCCTTCCCTAAAAGTTCTTCTTTGGAATATTGACTCACTTTACAAAAGTTATCATTTGCATAAGTAATTTTTCCATTAATGTCTGTTTTTGAGACCAAAGCAGAGTAATCAACTCCTAGTTTGTACTCCTCTAAAAGCTGTGTATTTTCGGAAAGTTCTTGTGAAGTTTGCTTTATAAAATGCGTGAGTGCAGTAAAAGTTGCACTGTCAAGGGAATTAACATTACTTGGTTGATATTTGGCATTTTTACTTCTTTTTTTCTTTTCAGAGAGTACCAAAATTGTTGTCGTACAGTTTAAAAGTGCATTATTTTTACTTGTAGAATAAAATTCTCCATACGTAAAAAAACCTGCTGTCGGAGCAATGTTTTCAAAAGATTTAAATTCTGATTCAAGTGCTTTACCCAGAAGTGTTTTTCTGGCAATACAAGAGTAAATGTAAATAGCCTCAGCAGGATTGTTGAGAAGATTTTTACTAATTGCATCTGCCCCGCTAATGAGATTTGCCGCATTTGAAAATCCAAACTGAAATTTTTGTCCTTTTTTTATGGCTCCAGCTAAAATAATAGCCTTATTGTCTATTCCCATCGGTGTTCTCGCAATGGTAGTATTTCCCTCTTGATACAAAAGTTGAAAGTCAGCTAAAGCGGAGGCATTGTTTTTCATAATTTCATTACCAAGATATTTTTTAAAAACTGCCAAAGCATTTTGATGGTCTATCTCTTTGAGAATATTTCCATCTACTTTAGTGATCTGGAACTC
>JALUBM010000275.1 GCA_027044845.1 Sulfurimonas sp. | reverse complement strand
TAGTATAGATTATGAGTACATCACAAAGGACATAGAAGAGGATTTGCCTACATGTGAAGCATTTTGTTATGATCCATACAAAGCTGGATTAATAGTCAATAAATTGACAAATGAGAATGGTTTCGATGGATGTATCCCTATAAGACAAGGATATCTCTCTTTGTCCGCTCCTACAAAGTACTTTCTGGATTTAGTGAGGGAAACTAAAATCAGACATCCAAACAATCCGGTCTTCAACTGGATGGTGAGCAACCTCGCCATACTCACTGATGCTAGCGGTAACATAAAACCAAACAAATCAAACCCAAACGCAAAGATAGACGGACCCGCAGCGTTTATAAACACGCTAGCATATCTCATACTAAAAACAGACAAAAAACCAAGCAACCCTTATGAAGAGAGGGGTTTTAGGTTTTTATAGTATCTCGTCTTTAAGAATCTCTTTTATATTATCAAATTTCTTTTTGTCTATGTAGTTTTCTAGCCAAGACTTTACCCATTTTGGAACAGGAATTAATTTTGACCCCCAATTATTTACAGTTGCATAATTTAATTCTATTATTTGACAAAATTCTTTTTTTGATAAATTAGCTGTCTTTAAAGATTGGTTAAACTCTTCTCTATTCACGATATGGCCTTTATTTGTAAAAGGGTATGTATTTAAAATCAGCACCCTTAATGTAATATTATTATAGCATAATTAGAGATAAACATCATAAAAATATGATTAAATGCTTGACAATATAATATATATATGGTAATATTCTACCAATAGACCATAATTTTATGACAAAAAGGAATTAACATGGCAGGGTTAATCAAAGTGATTAAGGATATTCCACGGGTTTCACATAGGGTGATAGCAGAAAATACAAACAATAAAGAATCAAGTCTCGACAGACTTATCTCGCTAAATATAACAGATTTTGAAGAGTTTGGGACTTTACATGTAAAGTTTGAAAAGATAAAGACTAGAGGTGGAGTGCAAAGAGCAAAGGTATTTTTGCTTAACGAAGAGCAAGCAACTCTTCTTATGACATATCTTAGAAATAGTTCTATCGTAAAAGAGTTCAAAAAAAGACTTGTAAAAGAGTTTTTTAGCATAAAAGACAAATCTAAAAATTCAATAATTCAGCTAAAAAGAGAAAATATCGAATTAAAACGAGCTTTAAATCGTTTGCTTATTCAGGATTTGAGTACAAATGTTGAGAAATTAAAAGAGCAAAACACCCTGTATTACGAGAATTGGCAGGGTGTAGAGGGAAAATTGAAGCGGTTAAAAGGTATTTTTGATAGCATTTGAAAAATGGGTTTATATTATACCATAAAAATGGATCGGATGTCCGATCCATTTTTTTTGTAAGATTCGGCAAGAAATTAAAAAAAGGATTTTTGCCGTGACGCTAAACCCACTCAAATGGTTCAAAAAATCAGAAGTAGCCACCAGCGACAGTGCTATAAAAGAACTTTTTGGCATAAAAGAGACACAAAGCGGAGTAAATATAAACAAAAGCAACGCCATGACAGTCTCTGCTGTATTTTCTTGCGTCAGGGTTTTGAGTGAGGGAGTAGGAGCGTTGCCTTTCCACCTTTACAAACGAGATGGCGACAAAAAAGAGAGAGATGTCAGCCATTATTTGTACAATATCGTCAACCTAGAGCCAAACACAGAGATAACGGCGGTAAACTTTTGGGAGATGTGTGTCGCACACCTTGCCCTAACGGGCAATTTTTATGCACAAATACTCCGAACAAGAGCAGGAAAAATCACAGAACTCATCCCTTTAGTGTCAAATAATGTTACAAAATACAGACTTGAAGACGGAACTATCATCTACACTTACAACACAAACGGCAAAACTTTTGAATTTGAAAAAGATGAGATATTTGAAGTTATCGGCATGACACTAAACGGATTTATAGGAGTTTCACCAATCACCTACCAAAGAGAAGCCTTAGGACTCTCTAAAGCAGCCGAAGAGTATGGAGCTAGATTTTTCAAAAACGATGCTACTCCACCACTCGCCTTGTCACTACCAAATGAGCTTTCAGAGGATGCTTATAAAAGACTCAAAAAGTCATGGCAAAAAGCACACAGCGGAAAAAATGCACATAAAACTGCGATCTTAGAGGGTGGAGCTGAACTAAAATCAATAGGTATATCAAATGCTGATTCCCAATTTTTAGAAACAAGAAAATTCCAAAGAAGCGAGATAGCTGGTATGTTCAGAGTGCCACTGCATCTTATAGGCGACCTTGAAAAATCATCTTTTAGCAACATTTCAGAACAAAGCCAAGAGCTAGTCAAATACACACTTCAGCCATATATGCGAAAGATAGAGCAGGCAGCAAGGATTCAACTCCTAAGCGAAGCCGACAAAAAGACACACTTTTTAAAATTTAATGTAGATGGTCTTCTAAGAGGAGATATCTCAAAGAGATTTAACTCATACAATATAGGCAGAAATATGGGCGTATATAGTGCAAATGAGATAAGAAAAAAAGAGGATATGAACCCGATAAAAGACGGAGATACATATCTAACCCCGCTCAATATGAGCACATCAAAGGAAGCAAATGCCAAAACAAATTAACCTAAGAGAGAGTATCTGCTCTCGTATGATGCATCGTACGGCGAGTATGAAGCCGATACGAAAGCAGAGTGAAACAAGGAGCGAGGGAACATCTCCAAAACAAGATGCGACATTTATCCTCATCTCTAAAGACAATGCCACTCAGAGATATGACTGGTGGGAAGATGAGATATACATCGAGGAGTTAGATGTCAAAGGTGCTTCGCATGATGAGCTTCATACATTTTTTAAGGACCATCAACCAAGTGTAGATAATGCTATAGGCCGCATAGCAAACAAAAAAGTGCTAAATGATGAACTTTTGGCAGATGTTATTTTCTCAAGTGATGAGGCGTCTCAAACGATCAAACAAAAGTATGATGAAAATATCCTAAGCGATGTATCTATCGGATACTACATCAACGATTTTGTAGAAACAAAGAAAAAAGATGAGCCAAATCACATCTTGGTGACGGATTTTACTATCGTGGAGTTAAGTGCAGTTTGGAAAGGTGCAGACGCAGGAGCTGTCAAGATAAAACAGAGCAATTCCAAAAAGGATGAGCCAGATGAAAAGAGATTTTCATTTAAACTATATCAACAAAAAGAAAATTTAAGGAGAAAAGTATGAATTTAGAGCAATTAAGAGC
>JALUBM010000274.1:1299-3234 GCA_027044845.1 Sulfurimonas sp. | reverse complement strand
CTATTTTTTAATTTACAAGAGATTGCAGCCATTGGGTCTATTTCAATGCTATTTATTCATGCACTTGTACATATTGGACATCTACTTAAGCGAAAACACACTGGAGCTTCAACTACTCTACTTATTTTAGCTATCGTAACTATGTTTATAGCAATAATTTTGGCATTACAATATACATCCAAACATATTCCAAATGTTGGGTATTATATTGCTATAGGATTTGTATTAGCATTCTTTGTAGAAATCGGATTAAGAATGTTTACAAAAAGAACAATTAAAAAACAAACTTTTTAAGTACATCTTTTTTTACTTTCACTTCCAAATCAAGAAGTGAAAGCGGTAGTCCAAAATGCTCTATTTTTACATAATCTTTCAATGTCACCAGTAGAGATGCTACCTTATCTTTATGCAAAATTACTTCAAGTTCTTCTTTTGTGAAACTATGATGATCTTCAAAATAATGTTTTGCAACAACTTTTGGTAGGTATTTATCAAGTCTTTGCGGTCTAGCTATAGCTGTAACAAGACTCATTTTAGATGTGGGATTGTTTACATGTACCTCTCGAATAAAATCAATATCTTCTTGTATGATAACAGCTTCTTTACCTTGCCATAATCGTTCACGATAAGATCCACTTGGCAGGCAAAAATCATTTAGTGTCTTTACATGTATAAGGATATCTTTCTTTTTAATGTCATGTTTGGAGTAGGCATCATCTAAAAAAATTATTTCACAGCCTGAACCTTTTGCCTTTTGTATGGCTGTTTTTCTATTTTCACTGACTATAACCATAGCTGTGGGAAGTTTTTTTGCATATATCATCGCTTCATCACCGCTTGTATTGACATCGCAATGTATGCCATTCTCATCTTTGACAACAATCATACCACTTGATTGACGACCATATCCGCGAAGAATTACTGCCGATTTTTTATACGACTTTGCTAGTGCCGTTACAAGCGGTGTTTTTCCGCTGCCACCGACTGTAAGATTACCTACACTAACAATAGGAATAAAAAAATCCTCAGCTGTTTGAAATTTAAAACGCAAGTACATACTAAAACAATAAAGTTGACTTAGCGGAAATAAAAAATAAGATAAAAGTTTTTGTAAAGGATTTGGACTATAAAAATATTCTTCAACCCAAAAAACAAGTGCCTTTTTCAAAGAATTAGACTCTTGTTTTTGCGATAGTTTTTATTTTATCTATGACAGTTTGTACATCTTTATCACTCATACTTGCATATATCGGCAGTGAAAGTACTTGCTGAAATGAACGTAATGCTACTGGAAAATCATTGACACGCAAAGTATATTTACTTTTATAATAACTTAAAAGATGCAAGGGAATATAATGTAAGCCTGTTCCAATACCCTTTTCATTAAGAGACAAAGCAAAAGAATCACGATTTTTATCTATTTTAATAATATACAAAGAAAAAGAATTCTCTTCACTACTCATATCGGGAATAGTGATATGCTTTACTCCTTTAAGTGATTCACTATACATCTTTGCAATCTCTTTTTGTCTTGCTATATTTACATCTTGTTCTTTTACCTGTGCACGGATATAAGCAGCATTTAAGTCACTTAAAGAATAATCATTTCCAATATCAACTACATCATAAATATATTCCAATGTATCTTCATCACGGACTATAGCATGATTTGCAAGCAGTTTTGCTCTTTGCATAATATCTTCATCTGAGCTTACGAGCATACCGCCGTTACAAATATTTTTTTTAAGATGCGGAGAAAAATTAAAACAGACAATATCAGCACCTGTTGCACCTATTTTTTTGCCTTTATATGTCGCACCAAGTGCATCACTTGCATCTTCAACAATTTTTACACCATGCATGGAAGCCATCGAATAGAGTCTGTCTAAATCTACAGTCACACCACCAAGATGGGTAATAATAACAGCTTTAAGC
>JALUBM010000274.1:0-1289 GCA_027044845.1 Sulfurimonas sp. | reverse complement strand
CTTTAAGCTTTTTCGATTTATTTGTTTCTAAATAACTTTCAAGCTTATCAAGATTAATATTATAAGAATCTTCTGCTATATCTATAAAAACAGGTTCCGCATCAAAATGACGAACGACTTCAGGTACACTTGGATGTGCATTTACACTACATATAACTTTATCACCGCGTTTTAAATCAAGTGCAAGCATGGCAAGATGAAGTGCTGATGTTCCGTGAGACGTTGCAAGTGCATACTTAGAACCGACATATTGACGAAATTCTTCTTCAAGTTCTTCTACTTGATGTATATCTTCACCATCAAGTGCATCACTTACATTTGAATGTGCATCCCGTGAACTTTCATATCTATAGAATGGTATATTTAATTTTTCATTTTTCATTTCTAATTCCTTTTATTATAGTGTTATATCTCTAGGATAATTAAAATCATGGTTTAATGTTCTTGATGTCAATTTTGCAATAATAGGCATCTTTCTTTTAAAATGATTTCTAAAAATTCTTTTTATTATCATATCTAACATTTTTGCATTTATGCCTTTTTCTATAACTTTTTCACGTGATAATCGTTCATCAACATAAAGTTTCATAGCTGCATCAAGCTGAGCATAAGAATAACCCAAATCAGCCTCATCACTCTGTCCATCCCATAAATCAGCAGAAGGTGGTTTTTTAATAATACTTTTACTTACACCTAAGTACTTTGCAAGTTCAAATACTTCACTTTTATATAAATCACCTATAGGATTTACAGCTGAAGCCAAATCTCCATAAAGCGTTCCATACCCCAGCATAAGTTCACTTTTGTTACTCGTACCAAGAACTAAAGCATTTTCTTTTGCAGAAATATCAAAAAGTGTTGCCATTCGCATTCGTGATGAAAAATTTCCTTTTCGCAGATTATTTAAATCTGAATTCATCTTCTCATACGAGCGTAACATCAATTCTATTGAGCAGGTGATTGCATGAAGCCCAAAATCTCTACATAATTCATCTGCATCATCAAGTGAACTTTGTGAGGAATAATGTGAAGGCATTTTCACACACAATAAATCATTTCCAAAAGCTTTTTGTGCCAAAATGGCAACAACAGCAGAATCAAGTCCACCGCTTAAACCAACCACAACTTTTTGTATACCAGTTTTTTTGACTTCATTATCTAAAAAAAGTGTCAAGTAGTCGGCAATTTGTAAATATTTACTCATAATCTTTGTACAACCTTTAAAAATTATTAATAGAATAGATTATATCTAATTTTTGTAAAAAATATATTTTTATGCTACTTTCATG
>JALUBM010000273.1 GCA_027044845.1 Sulfurimonas sp. | reverse complement strand
AGTCTTTTATATGGGAGCATCGCAAAATACTTTGGGTAAAATTGAAGCACGGATAAAAAAAGAGTATCCAAATATTCAGGTTAAAAGCTATTCTCCTCCTTTTAAACCTAGTTTTACAAAAGAAGAAAATGAATATATAGTTTCTGAAATAAATACTTTTAAACCAGATGTTTTGTTTATAGGTATGACAGCCCCAAAACAAGAAAAATGGTTACACCAACATAAAGATCAACTAGATTTTAAAGTGGCCAGTTGTATAGGTGCAGTATTTGACTTTTATGCTGGGACAGTTGAGAGACCGAATCAAATTTGGTTAGACTTACATCTTGAATGGTTAGGAAGACTACTTAAAGAACCAAAAAGAATGTGGAGAAGAAATTTTATTTCCTCTCCTTTATTTCTTTATGAAGTTTTTTTATTTTACATCAGAAAAAATATTAAATAGTTAATAAAACAAGTCTCGGTGTGGAATGTCCCCTATTAAATTATTTGATTTAGTGGTCTTGATTTTGGGGTACATTATAGAGACCGTAGCACTAAAAAGTGCTACTAAAAGTTACTGACACGGAATTTTAAACGGTCTCTTACTTAGAGAATTATTTGTCTTGATTTTTTAGGCCATTATACGATCCCCAAGTTTCAATTATACTAACTTTTATATATCTATGGAACAGTAACTATACCTATATTATAATTAGATAATAAAAGATTATCAGTACTCGTTACACTTGTATTATTAAATTCATTGTAAAGATTAAAATTGTTTTCCATCACTCCTTCTGCAGTTTTTAATACATTTTTAAAAATATTATCTTTAAATACATTACCAATTGGAAGTAGCCATTTACTATTTTTAATCTGTTCCCAATCATCAGGCATTTTTGCTAGTCTTGGATAGTTTTGAGCCCAAATCCCACTATTGTAACTGATGTTGTTAGCATGTAGTTTTTCCAATAAGTTAAAACTACTTCCAGGTATGTTGTTAACACTTTTATATCCTGAATTTGTACTGAGAAAAGCTGTAGCTACTTTGTAAAATATATTATTTTCAACTATATTATTACGACCACCGTTGATATATATTGCATGTCCATCAATATTGTAAAAGATATTCCCTATTGCTTCATTACCACTTAAGGAATCATCAAAATATATACCGTTTATATAAGCAGCTCCATAATTATTTATAAGATTATGAATAAAATTATTATTAATTTTATTACCTCTATACCCCCAGTTTCTTCCAGCATATATTGCCCCACTATCTTCAGAATAAGTTTCAATATTATACATATTATTATATTGTATACTATGATTATTCCCTGTATAGTTGATTGCCTGATGTTTTATATTAAAAATATTATTATGCTCTATAATATTACCAACGCCAGAAAGCTTTACAGCACCTTTAGAAGTCCATTGCCAACGACCTAAATCATGTATGTTATTATTTTTAACAAAGTTATTGCCGCTTATAAGTGTAGAACGTGTTCCTCCAGACAAAATTATTGCAGCTTCCCCCGCTTCTGATAACTCACTATATTGAATTCCATTAGTTCTACCAGATATTTTGATTAACCACTTACCACTATTCTTTAAAATACAATGATCTATTAAGTTATTATGTCCATTCTTTATTTCAACAAGAGAATTTCTTCCATCTTCTATAGTTAAGCCATAAAACTGAATCGATGATGCGTTATCTAGGTAGATTAACGTTTGTGTATTCGTAGATATTATGAAATTTGATTTATCAATGTTTTCGAGTGGCCATACATATGCTATCGCTGTATCTCTATCAATATAATATTCCCCTTCTGTTGACAATTCTTCAAGAATATTATAAGAATAATAAGCCCTCTTTGATTTTCCCTTATGTATTCCATATGTTGGTGTATTTTGGAATGTAATTTGATTGTTTAATTTATCAATATTTTTAATTTTGGCATGTCTATTAGACCAGGCATATTGAAGCATACCATTTATCCATATGTCACCAGTATTCATCCAATTCTTTGGATTGTTTTCAGTATATTGAAATGTTTTATCATCTATTCCATTTGAAATAAATGCAAAACCAAACTGTTTATCATTCTTGTTGAGTAAAGATGGAATACCTTTACTTCCAGCATATGCATTTATAAATTCTTTTGGTAAATTAAACCCTACTTGAGTATAACTCCATAATTTTTTATTATTCTCATCAGTAATAACCCATGAACGACGATCAGATATCTTTGTACTCTCAATTCTTTTGATGTAGTATTGCACCCCATTAATTAGACCATCATGTTTAAAAATAGGTGGATTAGAAGATTCCTTGATATATCTACCAGTAACATCTGGTGTAATATCACCAAAAAGTATGATTATATTATCGTTGATTGTTTGTAATCTTGTGGTTATATTTCTATCAGGCCATCTTGCAAGATCTAATGCTTGATTGTTGTCAAATAGCTCTGGTGGCACTATACTATTATCTTTGTCTTCTTCTAAAGTACCAAGGTCTGTAATGCCGTGTTTAGCGAGATTAATAGATTTAAGATGATCTCTTGCTGAAATATTTAATCTATTCCATAAAGGATCTGCAGATGTGACGGATTGAAACCAACTATTGTCAAGTTTTTTACCCCCAATAAGATATACTTTTTCATTTTTATAAGCACTATATACAATTGGTGAATCTTTAGAACCAGAGTCATCTGCCGTAAATCTTAAAATGTTGGTCAAATAATAAGAACCCCCACGTATCCATACTACAATTCCACCATTTGGAATACCATTGTTGTTTTTATATGCTCGAACACTATCTCTTGCTTTCGTGATGGTTTTAAATGGCTTATCAATCGTACCAGGGTTGTTGTCATTGCCAGTAGTACTGACAAAAAATTCTTTTTCAAATGTTTTATTTAGTGAGAAAGTTTCTAAATCATATTTAAAATTATCTAAAGATTGTTTTGTGCTTATAAGTAAGTTATCAACTAATTCCTTAACCGCAGACGTCTCATCTGTATTGTTGTTTAAAGATTTAACAGTATTATTTTCTGCAATAATATTGAAACTTCCCATACCTGTTGAATTTACTGTAACATCTTTAAATGTTGGAATAGTAATTGTAATATTGGATAAGTTTTCATCAGGAGACTGAGTATATATAAGCCATTCACGATTAGGCGCTATACCTTTTTTAAGTGCAAATGCATATACAGGTACTGTTGCATCAGTTTTAAGAAAAAATTCTCGTGGTGCTGTTTGGAATTTTGTAGGAATATTAAGGTTAAAGTTACTATCACCTGCTGTTACAAGTTTTCCATTTTTCCAGAAGTCAGCAAGAATATCATTATTATTAATGAGTTCTACGGAGTCAACTACTTGCTGAAAAAGAGGATTGATGTCTGTTTTAGTTGTTCCATTTGATGTTTGTCTTACTATATTTGGTCGAAGTAACCAAAGTGCTAGTTGCGTATAGCCTCTGTAAGTATTAGGGTTGGTTATTTTTTGATGCGCATCTATGCTGAGTTGGGAAACAAAGTTAGGATTAATATTTTTTGCCTCATCTAGCATAAAAGGGAGATTGTTAAGTAGCTCTTTGTCCGCACCAATATCAAAATTTATGGTGAGACCATTAGCTGTTAATGGCCAAACATTAGCCTGCAAATTTGTAGTTGTTGCATCTTGCTTCCAATCACTTGATGTACCCATGTTGATTGCGAGTTGATTACGGGTAATAAATTTTGCATTCTTTTTCCATGCATCATTTGTAAATCCTTGCACAAATCCTTGATGCAGTTGACGGTATTTTTCTACCCACTGAGCATTGATGAGTGTTCGTTTAAATTCATCACTACCATCCGATGGATACTGCGTTTGGTAACGAGATGAACTGCTAAGTTCACTCCAAGAGAGCTTGGCGGCACTGTCCTCATCTATGAAAATAACCAAAGGAGGATTTGGGTACCACTCTTGCAGTTGTGCCATTAAAGAGGTTGTACTCCATTGCCCACCAACTTCATTCCAGAGGCTGTCGGGTCCAAAAGGGCTTAGTTTTGGTAGTACAATTCCTTTTGGTGTGATGACATTTGGGTTGTTTGTCTTGTCCATAGTAAAGTACACATCATCTTTTGTAAGTGCTGATTCTGGTGAAGGAAGAGTAAATACAAGTGGAAGTCCAAGCTCAGCAGCTTTTTTGATGGAGGTTTCATAGTAGCTTAGTCCTATGCTGTCATTGTAGTATGGATCCAGTTTCCATGTAGGAATGAGACTCTCTCCATTTGTTAGCCTGTTTATCATGTAAAGTGGGTCAAGCCCGTCACTATACTCAGGTATGCCAACATTCCAGTTTGCTACAAGAGGTAAGGTCTTTGTTTTTGTTGTTGAGAATGCCTGAAGCATTTGAGATGTTATATTTGATGCCATAGTTGCAAGGTCATAAGTACCTGCAGCGGTTGGATAGTTTTCTATTGTTGCTTTATTGAACTTATTTAGTAGTGTGTACCCGGTATATTTTAATGGTGTGGCTTTTATGCTATTTTTTTTAGTTATTGTTTGCGTGGGTGCTGCTAAGTTTTTATGTTCTTTTTGATATACAAGAAAAGACACCATTATAATTAAGAGTAGGGTAGAGAGTGAAAATATAATTTTGTTTTTGTTTGAGTTCATTGTCTATCCTTTTGGTGGTGTATTTGCAAGAGCATTAGTGAGATTTATTTGAGCATCTTTGGGTGACACTTTTATTAGTTTTGTATTTACATCATTTGCTTTGCGTGCTTCTATGACATTGTTTATTGCATTATTTACATCATTAAGTGTCATTTTTTGCAGGCTTGTAAAGTTTGCTAGTTCATTGTCAAGTAGCTCCATGCTCTCCTGGGTAATATTTATACCATCATCTAAATTTCCATTCTCGTCGAGTGATTGTAAAATCATAGAAAGTTTTGTGACATCAGGATGCACAGTAGCTGCTCTTGGTAGATTGAGTATATCTTGCGTGTAGATTATTTTATCGTTTGGTAATTTTGAAATTGTTCCAATTTTAAAATTACCTAAGTATATATTTAGAGGTATGTCATTACATTTAAAAAGTCCATTCTTTTTGCTAAGTACATTAGCAGATGAACAAACTATGTGTAAGCCTTCGACTCCGTATGCATCCATAATAAGTGCTGTTTGGTCACTTTGAGTATCTATTAATTTAAAAAGATCTTTGTATTGAATTGCACTTACTAATGGTTCTTCAACATTGTTGGTGGAAGGAAGTGAGTTTTGCGTAGATGAGGATGATGTATCTGAACTTCCACCACCACATCCAGATATACTAATTGCGAGCATAAATACAAAAAAGTAAGTTACTCTTCTTGAATATTTATAAAAAATCATAATTTTATTCCCCTTTCTATATTATGTTTACATATTGTAACATAGATTTACTTTTTTAGAAGATTTTACTTTTTATATGAAAATAAAAGTGTTTGAAAATAGCTATGATATATCCATTATAAGAGTTAAAAGAGTGAATTTTTTGTAGTTTTTTATAAGAATAGGCTTGTAAAAGTTTGGGAATTTGTGCAGATAAAGGATAGAAATAACCTAACCATGAGTTTCTAAGCTCAAATTCTTTACAAACCATACGGTAATGTCTTTGTGCTCTTTTTGTTGTAGTAGTAAGTGGTGTTTGGAGAGAAAATAGTTGATTTACTACATAAAGATAATCTTCTAAAATTTCTTTACACTCTTTTTTAGTGACCAACTGGTCTAATAGTTTCCAATCTATCTCTTGTTCATATTTTTTAACTAGTACAGTAAAATCGAATAAATGTCTTAAAGCTAATCTTTTAAATTTGTAATCTGCATCTTGTAGTTCTGTATGCAAAAATGCATGGTACAGGCGGTAGGTTGGTGTTAATATATTAATATCTGCAAAATCTTTATGAGTACTTTTAGTCATATGTTGCTCATAATCGAGCATATAAGTTGATACTCCTTTACCTAGTATGGTACGATGTAGTTCAACTGATGAAGGATAGCCTTCTTTACTTATTGGTTCTATGTGATGAAAATCTTTTGTAAGTGTACGCTTATCTTCCTCTCTAGTAAAATGGTATCCATTTGCAACTAATGCATTAAATGCATTTTTAAGTGCGTCTTCTTTAATGAGTATATCAATATCTGTTAAACTTCTTGCACCTAAATCATCATAATCATTTTCACATAAAACAGCTGAACCTTTTAATAGTAAAGGTGTAATACCCAAAGGAGAAAGTGTTGAGACCAAATCATCTAACTGTTGTAGTATTTGTTTATTTCGTTCATAATTGAAAGTATATATTGTATAAAGATACTCTTTTAACTGTTCATCTAAAATATCATCGTAGAGGCAGTTTTTTTGTAGTGCCATATATAGAAGCGGAATCATATAGTCACTATTTGCAATTGCAATAAGTTGTAACCAAGGAATTTTATCATCAATAATTTTTTGTCTATATTCCAATACCTCTTTCTTGGATAAAGATTTTAAAAATGTACAAAATAGCAATAAAGCATTTTTTCTATTCATCATCATAGCTTACTAATAACATTTACAGCTTCTGTTAACGAAGAATATTCTAATGAAAATTTCGGTAGAGCTAGTAAATAAGTTAAAATATCTTCAAATGTATCTTTTGTTAATGGTTTGTCTAGCTGATAGCCCGCCTGTTTAATGCGGTTTAATGCTTCGCATGCACTTAATTTTATCAGTTTTGTTTTGGCTCCTTCTTTATATTGAGGGAAAATGAGATGTGTAGGTCTTTTCCTTTTATTTAAAGAAAATTGTTGATTAAGCTTTAAAAATTTCACTCTTTGTTTATCAAAACGAATATGATAATCCGTTGAGTTAAAATCAGGATACATCGTTGTTATAATTTTCCAGCTTCCTTCTTTTATATTTAAGGAAAAAGGTAATGCAGAAACTTTCCCTTTTCGGCTTATTACGGCCAATTCATCAGAATAAATTCGAAAATCATGATGCATCAAAGCTGTTGTTAAAGTCGTTTTTCCTGATCCACTCACTGCAGGTAAAATAAATAACTTATCATTATATTGAGCAGCTGCTGCATGTATGGTAATGAGGTGCGGCTTGGATTGATAAAGGGCTATAAGCATATTTTCTTGGAGACCAAGTGCTAAAGTTGAAATCTTATTAAACTCTGTAATTGGAACGTCATTAAAAATAATCTGCCATTTTTTTTCTTTTTTTATAAAATCAACATTAATACATCTCTTTTTTAACTTTTTGCTCTGTAAGTGTGAAATGACAGGATGTATGGTGTTATAAAGGTCCTTATCTGGGTAGTGAATGAGAAAACTTACATGATTAGCAGTATAGGCGAGACGGGAGACACTACTTTCTGTAAAAGTTCCAAAATCCTTTTTTGGTTGGTATTCAACAATATTGTCAAGTTCTTGACAAGAGAGTAAAGCGTAAACCCTTCGCAACAACTCTTTTGGAACCTCAGAATATTTTTGAAATATATCTTTTTTAGCATATCCTTTACTTAACAAAACATCAATCTCTAAAAAAAGTGCGGCATCATTTTTCTCAAATCCATATACAAACTCAGTCATTTTTGAAAATACTAATAGAGAATCTGTTAGCACATAAGCACTTAAAAAGTTACACTGCAACGTAATATTTACAATTTTTATATGTAATCCTTAATTTAATAATCTTAAATTTTTAGGGCAAATATTTGAAATACTTGCCCTGAGATAAAGCTTTATGATTATAAGCTAGCTTTGTACTGTTTATGCAACCAGTGTTTGTTCTCTTGCCACATCTGTTTACCTTTACTCTTTCCATATTCATTGAAGAGGTGTTGCTTATACATATGCTTTGTTTGTTTCCAACTCATCTTTTTGTGACCACAGCCAGATTGTTGTGCAGCTGAACTACTTGGAGTCATCAGCATATACATACCAACTGGCGCCGTTGCTGCATAACCTCCAAATTTTTTCATAAATTCACGCTTTGTATCATCGACTTCTACCGATTTTTTTTCAATCGTTTTCATGTATTAATCCTCCGTTTTTTAATTCTCATATTATAACATAAATTAATCATAATTACAAGAAACTCCTATCAGTTACTTTAAGATTAGTAAAAAAGTAATATAATAAACAGAAATTAGGATATAAAAGTGTATGTTTAAAAATATATTTGCTTTGTTTCAGCCACATAAAGATGTGGATTATTATACTGTTGATGTTCACTCGCATCTAATTTCTGGCATAGATGATGGAGCGAAGAGTATGAGTGAATCTATTTCACTTATTAAAAAATTAAAAGAGTTAGGTTTTAAAAAACTTGTTATTACACCACATATAATGAGAGATAAGTATCCAAATACAAGTGAACACATTCTATCTGGGCTTGAAGAATTAAAAAATGAACTGCATAAACAAAATATAAATATTGAACTTGCAGTTGCTTCAGAGTATTTTTTAGATCAGCATTTTTTGGAGTTATTATCTAAACGAGATTTATTAACTTTTGGAAATAACTATCTTTTATTTGAACTTTCTTATACACAAAAGCCAATATCTTTAGAATCGGCAATTTTTGAGATGATCTCTGCTGGGTATAAGCCAGTGCTTGCCCATCCTGAGCGTTATCTGTTTTTTCATAAGAACTTTGAAGAATATAGGTGGCTTAAACGCAAGGGCTTACTCTTTCAAATTAATCTCAATTCATTTAGTGGGTATTACTCAAAAGATGTGCAAAAAATTGCAAATCGACTGGCTCAAGAGGGACTCATAGATTTTGTAGGGAGTGATACGCATAAAGAAAGGCAGTTAAACCATTTAGAGAAGAATCTTAATTCTCATAAGGTGATGGAAAAAATATTTAAAAATAACACTATTTTAAATGAAAGCTTGCTTTAGCTTTCATTTTTGTAGTATTCGTTAGAGTAACCATAGCCATAACCATAGCCATAACCATATCCGGATTTTTTATCAAAAATAACCTCGTTTAAGATGATACCTGAATTATGTAGTTTATGATCTTCAACAATTCTTTCAATACTGCCTAAAAACTCTTTTTTAGAGAAATTTGCTTTGACTACGAAAAGATTTAAGTCAGATACTTTAAGAAGCATCATTGCATCGCTTACAAGACCTATCGGCGGAGTATCTAAAAATACATAGTCATACTTTGTCAGAAGAAATTCTATAATCTTATTCATCTTCGTTGACATTATTAGCTCTGATGGATTTGGTGGAGTAGGACCTGCTGTGATGACATCTAAATTTTCTTGGTCTGTATGTTGTATGACATCATTAATAGTATCTTTGCCTGCTAAAAGTGTGCTCATACCTTTAGAATTGGAGAGTTCGAACTTCTCATGGAGTCTCGCACGACGCATATCAAGATCAAGTACAATAGCAGTTTTATGTGTCTTAGCAAAGATTTTAGCTACTTCTGAAATGAGAGTAGTTTTACCTTCCATAGGAACAGAAGAAGTAACCGTAATAAGTTTAGATTTATTACTGTTTTGGAGAAATTCAATATTTGTTCTTACTACACGAAGAGCCTCTTCGAAAGCATGGTTAGTCTGTTTTTTAGCGTCAAATTTCGGAACAACACCATACATTGCTAAAGAGCTGTTATTTTCAACATCTTCTATGGTTTTGATGGTATTATCAAGTTTTGCACGGAGTAGGGCTTGAACAATTCCTAAAATAAGTCCAAGAATAAAACCAATAATGACAATTAGAAATCTTTTTGGTTTGATAGGTTGATCAAAAACCATGGCAGGATCAATAACCCTTGTATCTGAGACAGTTGATGATTCTAAAATTGCTGTTTCAGCTCTCGTTTGAAGTAAATAGGAGTAAACTTTTTCATTAACGGAAAAATTTCTTGTTAAACTAGTAAGTTGTCTCTCCTGTGCAGGAAGAGCTTTTAAATTGTTTTTATTTTCATCTATTGTATGCTGAAGACTTACTTTTTGTTCTTCTATATTTCTAATACTTGAATTAATAGTTTCTAAGAGTGTTTGTTTCATAGAAGCTAAGCTTTGTGTCACTTTTATAACATCAGGATGCTGTTCCGTATAGTCGATTAAGAGTGATTTTTTTAGTGCATTTTGCTCTTGAATTTTAATTAATAGGGTACTTATTATTGGACTTATATTTTTTAAACCACCTAAATTAAGACCTGTAATATCGTTATGTGTTTTAATATACTCTGCAATATTACGAAAGAAGCTTTCATGCATATTAAGTTCATACAATTTACTCTGCAAGTCTGAAAGTTTTCCTGCGGTAAGCGATGCCTTGTCACTAAGTGTAACGACAAGGTTTTTCATCTTATAATGTTCAAGATTTTTTGCAGACATTTGTAGTTTTTTATTGATTGCTTCAATTTGTGAATCTAAAAACTGTAGAGTCTTCTTTGCACTTTTTGTTTTCATGTCAAGTTTGTCATCAATATAAGCATTTGTTAAGGCATTTACTATATCTGCGGCTCTATTTGCTACTGTATCTTGAAAATTAATATCTATGATGGTTGCAAATTGAGAGGCTGTATTAACGGAAAGATTGTTTAGAATAAAACCTGCCATATTTTCATTGTCATCGACTCTAAAAGAGTACTCTTCATCTTTAAAATTATAAATTCTTTGTATTTTAATAGTAAACCATTCTGTTTTAATGATTTCTCCATAATTATGGACAGCATTATATACAATTGGAAGATCTTTTTTTGATAAAGGTACAATTTTAGATTTGATATAAGAAATAATTTTGCTCTTTAAAGAAGGCTGTATGATAAGTCTAAAACTATTTGAGTCAATTGGTATAATATGAAATAAAGATTGTGTTGCTTTTAGAGATAAATATGAATGTTCTACTAAAAAAGGAGTTGATTGGTAAAGTTCAACTGTTCGTAAATTATGTTTTTTAAAATATCTAGTTCCTATATTTAGATGATTTAATGCTTTGGATGCGATGGTATATGATTGTAAAATTGCAAGTTCATTATCAATATTCGCACTCTGCATGCCCATAGCTTTATTGATTATATCATCTTGTGAATTTCGCCCACTATCCTTTACATATACACTTGCTGAACTGCTATATATATTTGGTGAAAAATAGGCAAAAACAGCAGCAAGTAAAGTGGCAATAATTGCAAAAGAGATAATGGAGTACTTATAGCGTTTTAAAACTCTAAAAATCTCTCCTAAATCAATCTCATCAGGATTATGTTGTGTTTGTGTACTCATTATCTAGTCACCACCCCGTAAGATACTATGGCAGTATTAAACGGAGCAAGTATTGCACCTATGAGTTGCCAGAAAGGTAGTTTCTCTTGTGCACCGACCATTGAAGCTTTACTGTCACGCGCTTGCACATAGACAATATCGTTTGGACGCAGGATTAAACTTGCATAGCGTATAGCATTTAAGTCTGTAAGATTAATCTTTCTAATTTGAGGATTTCTTAAACTACCGCGTATAACCATAATGTCTGTTTTGTCAGCGTAGTCTGTAACATCACCTCTATTTGCCAATGCTTCAAAGAGAGACATAGTTCCATTCGTAACAAGTACTGTACCTGGATTTTTTACCTCTCCAACAACGAAAAGTCTTTGGTTTAAAATTCTTACATGTACATAAGGGTTTCTAAGGTATCTTTTATAATGTTTAATAAGAACTTTTGAAGCCTCTTTTTCTGTAAGCCCTGTAAGTTTTACTGAACCAATAAGAGGAAGATTGACACGACCATCAGCAGGAACTAAAATTCCTTCATCGCCATATCTTTGTGTAATGAGCTGTTGCCCACCATTACTTAAAAGTTGTGTAAGTTGTCCATTGTTTGCATTTGAAGATTGGTTAAATGCCTGAATCTCTATTCTATCACCTTTAGAGATTTTCCACTCAAACATCGCTTCTTTCTTATACTCTGCATCACTTACTTTTGTTATGATTTTTACGCCACTTGCGTTTAGATTTTCTGAAGATTCTTTAGATACATTTTTTTGCTTTTTGTCTCCAAAAATATCAGGAGTAGACTTTGTATGTTTTGCTGTTGAAGCTGCTTCTCCACCAACATTGTTTTCAAAGTAATTGTAGTCTTTTACAGCGCATCCAGAGGATCCAAGCACTAATGCTACAAGCAGAGCATAAGAGAAATTCTTCATATTATATAACCTTTGTAAGTTTAAAATTGTGAAATTATATAGTAATGCTAGTAAGCCTATACTTAATCTTCACTAAGTTCAAACTTTTTTATATATCTCTTGCGTTTAGACTCTTTCATTTTGGAGTTATCTGCCATAATAAATCCCTCTACAACACCGTGGAGAGCGTCATTTACACTAAAATCTAAAAAGCGTACAGCTCCCTCTTCATAAAGCTCGGTATACTGTTTAAAAAGTGTAGGTATGGCAGTATTTAAATTTTTTAGATACTGCTTTAAAATGACAAAATTTTCTTTATATGTTGGGGCATGAAAGAGTGCATCAAACTCTGTTTTGTATTTTTCACTCATTATATATGGTGTTTTAGCTGTCATGATTTTTTCTTGAGAAGAAAAATGGTGTGAGTAAAAGTATACAAGTGCTGCTACTGCTTTTTTTGGTGTATCTGCATTGATGGTAACTGTACCGTAGGTATATATAATGTTATGATGTTTTGCAAGGTATGCACCCACACCTTGCCAGAGGTTGTCTAATGCTCGTGAACCCCAGTATTTTGGTAGGATAAAACTCCGTCCAAGTTCCACAGATTTGTCAATATAGTTCTGAAAATTTTTCTCATAAGTACAAAAATTATATGTGTATAAGCCTTGCATCCCTCTCTGTTTTACAATATCTTGTGTCTCACCAATTCTATATGCTCCGACAATCTCTAAATCTTCATCATCCCAAAGAATGAGATGTTTATAATAGTCATCATAGAGGTCATTGTCTTTTGTTTTTCCTGTTCCTCCCCCGATGGCACGAAAGGAGATCTCTCTTGCGCGTCCAAGTTCACGAATAAGTGAAGTAGTATGTTCAACATCGGCTAATATAATGCGTTTATTGTCTGATGTGCGTCCAAGTTGTTCAGCTCGTGCTACCTCGGCTTTAAGCAGCATTTTACTCGTAGCAGGAATGATGGTGTTTTGTGTTTGTAGCAGTTCGCCTCTTTTTGTACCTAAGTTGTAGAGATGTTTATAGAACATCTCTACATACTCATTGACAGATGCTTTTTTATCGCAAAAAGATGCAGGAGGAATGACCTTTCCTATATGATAATGAAGTGGTGGTAATGTACCCGATATTGCGAACTCCCTTGGTAGCATAAGTCCGCTAAACTTCATTGGTAAAATGAGTGAAACAAGGTAAAAAAGTATGCTATTTCTTGCTTCTATGTGTATAGGTAAAACAGGTGTATGATTTTTCTTTGCAATTTTTAAAAAGCTTGCTTTCCATGGTAAATCTTTAATGCCCTGCCAACTGAGTCTGCTTACTACTCCAGCAGGAAAAATGACAACAGCTTCCTCATTTTGCAGTGCTGCATTGATGGCTTGAAAACTCTTTTTTGTAATATTTCCGCTAATATTGTCAACTGGAATGAGTATGCCCTCTGCTTGCTTTACGCCCATCAGCATTCCATTCACCATTAGTTTTACTTTTCTGTTTTCTCTTGCATTTGCAATAAGTTGTACAAGTGTAAAAGCGTCAGATGCTCCGGTTATGTGATTTGCAATCACTAAAACACGTCCTATTGATGGGATGTTGCCAAGTTCATTTGGTTCCACCATATAACGAATACCCAGATTTTCTACCATACTATCTACAAAGTCTAAATTTGTTAGATAGTGATTTTTTGCGTATATATCATTAAATGTTTTTTCATGAAAGAGTTTTTGCAACATCTTAATAAAAAATCTATTGACACCTTTTGGCAGTTTTGCATTTAATTTTGCAAAATTGTTATTGTAAGCTTTTTCAATATCTAACATATCTTTTCCTTCTTTTTTGTCTCCATTTTACTAATGAGAGCAGGGAGCAGCAGCAGGTCAATTGCTACGGCAATAAGCAGTGCAATGGCAGTAATAAGTCCAAAGTTTGCATTGAGCATAAATTGTGAAAATACAAAGACAATAAATGAACAGCTAAGGACGAGAGTCGTTAAAATCATCGCTGAACCTGCATAGTGCATGACATATGCAAGTGCTTCCTCAAGGGATAGACCTTGTT
>JALUBM010000272.1 GCA_027044845.1 Sulfurimonas sp. | reverse complement strand
TGATTATACGCGGTAGTCTTAGAAATCCTCAAATTAGAAAGATTAATCTTACAGACTTAAATGCTATACGCTATGCAAGTTTAATCCTGCGTCCAAACGATATTGTCTATGTACAAGCGCGTGACAGTAAAGCTTCAATGGTGGGGGCACAAGAGAAATTACCTTTCTGGCAACTCATAGGTGCAATACTTGCTCCGTTTAACACCGCCATAGTATCTTATGGGGTGGTAACTAGATAATGAGTACACAAACTGAACTAAATCAAGATGAGATAAACTTTGGAGAGATCTTCAGAGTTATACAAAGATACAAATACTCTATAGTTACGCTTGTAATTATCACGACTTTTTTAGCTGCCGTTTTTGCCTACTTCTCACCTAACATATATAGCAGTTCTGCGACAATATTTGTAAAAGAAGATGGTAAAAATCCTAATAATGACATATTAAATAAAGCGCTTGGTATGCAAAGTGTAAATGTCGATAATCAAATCGCTATTTTACAATCACATACTATTGCCCAAAAAGCACTAAATGAGCTTAATATTGGTACTAGATACTATAAAAAGCATAATTTAAAAACAATAGAGCTTTATCAAGACACTCCTTTTATTGTTAGTCACTCTTTTCTTACAAAGAATGCCAAGGCTTCACTGTTTCATATAAAACCAATTGACAAAAATAGTTTTAGACTTGTCATTGAACCTAGCTTCAAGCAAAAGATGATAAATGCAATCAAAGCAAAAATAACTTCTATTCCCCAAGATCAAAAACTCATTACATATAATGCTGTACATAATTATAATGAAGAGATTAGCACACAATGGTTTACAATAAAAGTGCAAAAAGTCTATGATTATACAGATGAAAACTATGCTTTTACAGTTCAAGACAATAGTAAAATGACTGGTTTTATCAAAGATTCGCTCTCAGTTAGTGCTGTTTCAAAAGATGCAACAATGTTAAATATAACTTTTCAAGACAATGTTGCAAAACGTGCTGTTGATATTATTAATGCTGTCAATAAAGCATATATCAGTGATGAACTGGCAATGAAAACACAAAGTGCTAAAAAAACTTTAGAGTTTTTAGATACGCAGATTGCAGCTATTAACAAAACACTACAAAAATCTGCAAAAAATCTTGAAAACTATAAGTCTAAAAATCTTGTTGTAACTTTAAGTGAAAAAGCGACTCTTACTACTGGAAAATTATCAGATCTTGAGAGTAAACTCTATGAGCTTAATATGCAAGAGAGCCTCTTTCAAAACATAGCTTCTTACATCAATACTCATGATGACATAGATGGACTGAACCTTAGTGGTGCAGAGAATGCAAATCCTGTTATTAGTAATCTGCTTATTAAGATTCAAGAACAAACTGCACTTAAGAAATCTCTTCTTATTGACTATACTCCACAGCATCCTGATGTTATTAAAGTGACTCAAAGTATAGCTTCACTAAAGCAGACTCTCAAACAGACAATAGATGCAAGTATTAGAAATATTCAAGAGCAAAAAGCAAGTTTGCAACATACCATTAATAAACATAAAAAAGATCTCGAAGCACTTCCAGAACAAGAGCGTAAGCTTACAAGCCTCACGAGAAGTTTCGTTGTGAATGAAAAAGTCTACTCTTACCTTTTACAAAAACGAGCAGAGACTGCAATACTTCAGTCTTCAACCGTATCTGAAACGAGAGTAATAGACCCAGCAACTTTAGCAAATAAACCTATTAAACCAAAACGTCTCTTTATTGTTATAGTAGGATTCATTCTTGGTCTGATTCTTGGCGTTATGCAAGCGCTCCTTCGTGCTAAACTTGACAACACTGTTAAAACCATTGAAGATATTGAGCATGCATCTACACTTCCTGTTTATGGAGTTGTACCGACCTTTAACCCTAAAGACAAAAACAACAGTGCCTTTAAAGAGGCGCTACGCGTTGTAAGAACCAATATTGAGTTCATTCAAAACAGTGATAAATCAAAACTTGTGACAGTTACTTCTTCTATTCCTATGGAAGGAAAAACAACAATCATCTCAGAGATTGCTAAAATTGTTGCAAAGACACATAAGACTGCCATTGTTTTAGACTTAGATATGCGTCGTGCACGATTGCATGAGAAGTTTGATTTGGACAATGCTAAAGGTATGAGTACACTACTTGCAGGTAAAGATACCATAAATGATGTCATTCAACATACGGAGCAAGAGAACTTAGATGTCATAACAGCAGGACCTACTCCACCAAATCCATCTGAGCTCATTATGTCAACGAAGATGAATAAAGTCATAGAGTTTCTTCTTACTAAGTATGACTATGTATTTTTAGATACTCCTCCTATTGGGCTGGTAAGTGATGCTATGATGTTACTTAAAGTATCTGATTTAAACTTATTTGTTTTAAAAGCAAATTTTTCAAAAAAAGAGTTTATTGGAAGTATTGAGCGTATGGTAGAAGATCATAAACTACGTAATTCTGGAATTATTTTAAATGCTGTTGAGTTTAATAAAAAATCTGGTTATGGGTTTGGCTATGGTTATGGCTATGGTTACTCTAATGAGTACTATAAGAGCGAAGGCTAGAGTAGGCTTTCGTTCAAAATAGTGTTGTTTTTGAATATCTTTTCCATCACCTTATGAGAATTAAGATTCTTTTGTAGGTGATTGAGTTGTCTCTCCTTATGTGTATCACTCCCTATAAAATCTATTAAGCCTTCTTCAGCGAGTCTGTTAGCAATTTTTTGAACATCTTTGGAGTAGTATCCACTAAAAGAGTTGAGATTAATTTGAAAGAGTAGCCCCTTGCGTTTAAGCCACTTATATTCCTCGAAGTTCTTATGCAAAAATATATAACGCTCAGGATGTGCAAGTACAGGTTTGTATCCTGCCGATATCATTTCAAATATGGCAGACTCTAAAAAGATTGGTTTACTAGTATAAGAGAGTTCAAACAACAAATAATTATTTCCAAAAGTCAAAAGATCACGTTGTTTTAGGAGATTTAAAAAGTGTTTATCTAAAAAATATTCTGAAGCTACTTCAATATCAATATCAATATCTCTCTTCACTAATTCTCTTTTTAGTTTTTTTAGTCCATTAGTAATAATTTCACTATTATTAGGATATTTATCACTCATAATATGTGGGGTAGTTATAAGTTTTTTAAAGCCTAATTCCTTTAACTTAGTAATTAAAGCGATAGATTCTGACATATTTTGGGCACCATCATCTATTCCTGGAATCAAATGAGAATGTATATCTACCAAGTAATTA
>JALUBM010000271.1 GCA_027044845.1 Sulfurimonas sp. | reverse complement strand
ACTAAAGCATTCAATGAAAAAACTAAAGACAAAATGGGATTTAAAGTTCCAGTTGTAATTACTGTTTATACTGATAGAAGTTTCTCTTTTATCACTAAGCAACCACCAGCATCTGCTCTTCTTATGAAGGCCGCTAATCTTAAGAAAGGTACGGACAATCCACTTAAAAACAAAGTTGGAAAAATTACTCGTGCACAACTTATGGAAGTTGTTGATGCAAAAATTGCTGACTTAAATACAGATGACAAAGATATGGCAGCTAATACTCTAGCGGGTACTGCACGTTCAATGGGTATCGAAATAGTAGAGTAGGTTTTATCTATTCAATCATCAACCACAGTGATTTAAAATATTTGTGGCAGAATTTTAGATGGAGAATTTGACTATGAGCAAAAGATATAAAAAATTAGTAGAAAAGATAGATGCTAGTAAAGTTTACGGTGTAACTGAAGCTGCAACAACTGTAAAAGATTTAACAAGTGCAAAATTTGACGAAACTGTTGAAATTGCTATGAATTTAAATGTAGATCCTCGTCATGCTGACCAAATGGTTCGTGGTGCACTTGTGCTTCCACATGGTACTGGTAAAACTGTTCGTGTTGCAGTATTTGCAAAGGGTGTTAAGGCTGATGAAGCTAAAGCTGCTGGTGCTGACATTGTTGGTACTGATGATTTAGTTGCTGACATCAAAGCTGGAATTTTTAACTTTGATGTAGTTGTTGCTGCACCAGATTGTATGGGTCTTGTTGGACAAATTGGTCGTATTCTAGGGCCAAAGGGTCTTATGCCTAACCCTAAAACAGGAACTGTAACTCCAGATGTTGCAACTGCTGTTAAAAATGTTAAAGGCGGGCAAGTAAATTTCCGTGTTGATAAAAAGGGTAATATCCATGCTGGTATTGGTAAAGCAAGTTTTGCTGCAGAGCAAATAGCTGAAAATCTTACCTCTTTCCTTGCTGCTATAAATAAGCAAAAACCAGCTTCTGCAAAAGGTCGTTATATCAAGAATGCTGCTCTTAGTTTAACTATGAGTCCAGCTGTTAAACTTGATTTAGTTGAATTAGCAGACATAAAATAATTCTAAACGCCTCTGGCGTTTGAATTATTTAAGTCTTTATTTTGAGATATTAGTATTTTAAACTAAAGATTTTCATTTTGGAAATCTGAATTTACTTGGACTAAAGATAGTTGGGGGTATTTACCGTGTTGGTAATGAGCTTAATCGAGCCTTTCTCGCCCCTCTTGAAGTTATGTCTGGAAAGGAGAATTATATGTTAAAGTCTAAAAAAGTTGAAGTTATAGCTGAACTTACATCTGCTTTTGAAAATACAACTGCTGTAGTTATATGTGACTACAAAGGTTTAACTGTTGATAAACTAGAAATGTTAAGAAAAGCTGCTAAAGCAAAAGACACAAGTGTTCAGGTTGTAAAGAATACTTTAGCTACAATCGCATTAAATAATGCTGGTATGAGTGGTATTGAAATTAAAGATACAAATATTTTTATTTGGTCTGATGATGTTATCTCTGCTGCAAAAATTTCTGCAGATTTCGCTAAAGATAATGAGCAATTTGTTATTAAAGCTGGTTACTTAGATAAAGAAGCCGCAGACATAGCTAAAATTGAAGCATTCGCTAAACTTCCTGGTCGTGAAGACCTTCTTGGTATGCTTGCTGCTACTTGGATGGCTCCAATCACGAATATGGCTGTTGGAATCGATGCACTTAGAAAGAAATTAGAAGAAGAAGCTTAGTCTTCACTTCTAAATAGTGCAAAGCACTTTAAAAATATATAATAAAATAAAGGAGTTACCATGGCTGTAACTAAAGAAGACGTATTAGAATTTATTTCAGGACTTTCTGTTCTTGAGCTTTCAGAGCTTGTTAAAGAATTTGAAGAAAAATTTCAAGTTTCTGCACAACCTGTTGCTGTTGCTGGTGGAGCTGTTGCTGGTGAAGCTGCTGCTGAACAAACTGAATTTGATGTAGTGCTTACTGATGTTGGTGCTAAGAAAATTGCTGTTATTAAAGCTGTTCGTGGACTTACTGGTCTTGGACTAAAAGAAGCTAAAGAGGCTTGTGAAGGTCTTCCATCTACAATCAAAGAAGGTGTAGATAAAGATGCCGCTGAAGAAGCAAAAACTGCTTTAGAAGAAGCTGGTGCAGTAGTAGAAGTTAAATAATAATTTTTCTTAGCACTATTGAGGAGTCCTTGTGACTCTTCGCCTTTGGGCGCTTTTGCGAAGAGATTTTAGTCTCTTAGTAAAAGTGCCCTTATGTCGTTTATAAGCACTGCAAGAATTCGAGTCAATCGTATGGCTCAAAATCTATTTAGAGACGTCTAAATATGATATGCTTAATCCCAATATTAAGCCCCTAATTAACTTATTATCGAGGTAACTATGTTAAACACTTTATACTCCGGAAATCGTCTACGTGTAGACTTCTCAAAAACACCTCAAGCAATTGAAGTACCAAACTTACTCCAACTACAACAATCATCTTATGATACATTTTTAATGTTAGACGCTAAAGATAGATCAGCTAGTGGTATTGAAAAAGTTTTCACATCAGCTTTCCCTATTCATGATACTCAAAACAGATTGACTGTTGAGTATGTTGGTAGTGAAGTTACAAACCCTAAATATACAGTTCGTGAATGTATGGAACGTGGTCTTACTTATGCAGTAAGTCTTAGAATGAAAACTCGTCTTGTTCTTTGGGACAGAGATGAGAACACTAAAGAGAAACTTGGTGTAAAAGATATTAAAGAACAAAATATATTTGTTCGTGATATTCCACTTATGACAGATAGAACTTCTTTCATTATTAATGGTGTTGAGCGTGTTGTTGTAAATCAACTTCATAGATCACCTGGTGTTATTTTCAAAGAAGAAGAGTCAACTACTGCTGGAAATAAACTTATCTATACTGGTCAAATTATTCCAGATCGTGGTTCATGGTTATACTTCGAGTATGATCCAAAAGATATTCTTTATATGAGAATTAACAAGCGTCGTAAAGTTCCTGTAACTATTATGTTTCGTGCTTTAGGGTATTCTAAGCAAGATATTTTAAAACTTTTTTATCCAATTCAGACAATTAAAATCAGTGATAATAAATTTTCTTTAGATTTTAATCCAAAAGATTACACTTCACGTATTACTTATGATTTACTTGATTTGGATGATAAAGTTATTGTTGCATCTCAAAAAAGACTTTCAGCTAAAAAAGCTCAGAAACTGATAGATGATGGTCTTAAAGAAGTTCAGTATCCACTTGAAATTTTACTTGA
>JALUBM010000270.1 GCA_027044845.1 Sulfurimonas sp. | reverse complement strand
ATACTATATCCTACAACCATATGCCAATAACGCATCAAATCCTTTCTGATGTGTTTATTAATTACCCCTTTGGCATTCATAACATATTTCAAATCAATCAGTAATAGATGCGAATCTAAATAACTCATACTATCAATTTCATTTTTTAATGTATCATAATCTTTGATTAATATATAATTAGAATTTTCTGCAAGCGTTTCAAGAATTTTTGCACCTTCTTTTACAAAAGCATATATCTTCACATCGGTTTTCACTAATACTTTCCTTTTCATATTATCGTTTTTGTTACCAATCATCTAAAGTAAAGCCCTTATCTGCTTCCTTTTTTGTATCAATATTTTCATTTATTTCAGGTTCTTTAATAGATTTGACTTTTGGCTTACTCATTTGCTCTTCAAATTGCAATTCAAGCCCCTTACTTGTCATAATAAAGCCATTTACATGCAACTTACCCTCATGTATTTGGTGATGATGCTCTTTACATAAAGGCACAAGATTATGTTTATTATCTTTATGAAAATGTCCTATAAAACCAGCACTATCAGCCAATGATTTTTGCGATATATGATGCACATCTTCTGCCACCACTCCACAAATTATACACTTAGTAACATATAATTCTTTATTATACTTTGATTTTTTCTTTTTTACAAGTAATTCCAGTTCATCATAATCATTTGAGAGACGCTTTCTAATAGTATTTGCACTCTCTAAAAAATTACTATCCATATGCAATGATTTTGCAAACTCCAACCCATATATACTGCTTCCACTTCCTGCTTGCAATACGCGATTAAATATAAGTTTATCATTCTCTTCATCATATTCAACACTTAAATGCAAATTTACAACATTATCAAGCAAAGTAATTTCATTCATAGTCGAGAGCTGATGAAGGTGAGTCGCAAACAAAAATAGGCATCGTGTTCTTGCAAGTTTTTGTATTGCTGCAGCCACAATTGCCACACCAGAAAGCGTTTCTGTACCATGACTTATTTCATCACCGAGAACAAGAGATTTCACAGTTGAGCGATTAAATATATTTTTAAGTTCAAGCATTTCCACTGCAAAAGTTGAAAGTCCTTTTGCAAGATTATCTTTCGAGACTATACGTGTAAAAAGTGAATCATAAATGCTGAATTTCATCACGGAAGCACTGACAAAAAATCCCGATTGTGCCATCAAAACTGCTATGCCAATACTCTTCATCAAAGAAGATTTTCCACTTGAGTTTATACCATATAAAAGTACCCCATTAATGTCATGCCCATCATGTACGCTCACATCAAGCATCACCGTTTTTGGATGCGGCAGATCCATATAATCACGGTTTCCCATAACTATATCATTTGGAACATACAGCCCTCCTCTTTCTTGTACTTCTATCAAAGGATGACGCAACTGCATTATCTGCATAAAATTTTCATCTTCTTTTGCCTCGACTATCATCGGACGTGAATGTTTATACTCTTGTGCCACTTTTGAAGAGCTGACACCCACATCCAAATCTGCCACATAGTTGATAACTCTGTCAAAAAGGAGGGAATAGCGTCTCTCAAACAAGGCTTGGAGCTGAATATAACGCTCTTTGACCAAAACAACGATTTTACGGCGATTTTTCATAATGTTGTCAGAGAGTTTGTCGGTGAAGGTTGAAGTGATTTTGACATTGTTTGTCAGTTTTTTGACACTGAAATCTGCAAACTCTTCACTCTTTTTAAACGCATTCTCAATCAATGAAAACCGATTTTTACTCAAAGAGATGTAATACCCCTCTTTTTCCAAAAGTCCCAGCGTTACAAGCTTGGTCGAACTTCCTGCATTTGCATCTTCAAGCAGTGTTTCAATTTTGGCAATGATGTCTTTAAAGGCCACCATCATAACAGCATTCTCTTGTACCAATGTATCAATGGCTTGATCTACACCACTCATCAAAAAATTTTCGTCAACCGTTGCATTAGTAAAACGCCGTGATATATCCAAATCTATTGTTTTTATAATATCTCGTAAAAACTCTTCAACCTCGCTCTCATGAAAAGGCGTCTTTTGAATTTTGTGTTTTTTCACATAGAACATCAATTCTTTCACACTTACCATAGAATCATACATGTGATTCATTTCAAACGGATGCAGTCTGCCAAGATTTAAACGACGGGCAAGCCTCTGTATGTCATACACACCCCGCATCATCTCATCTAAATACCTTACATGTGAAGAGACCCGTTCTATTAAGTTATAACGGCGTTCAAGTTCGCCCTCTTCCATTATCGGGTTAAGTAATCTCTCTTTTAAAAGTCTTTTACCAATAGCTGTCGCACTTTTGTCAAGCATTTTTAAAAGTGTAAACTCTTTTCTATCTTTGGAAATAATGCCCATCTGTTCTAGTGCATTGTTACCTAAATACATAAAACGACGGTTGTCTATAATACGTGGCATCGCCATCTTTTGAATGATATGATAATCATGTTCTATCACAAAATCAATAAGAATTGCCAAAGCTTCAGTAATCATAGCAGAACGTTCCAAATCTAAATGTTCTATCGGTGAAAGTAGCGACTGAATCTGATAAACCTCTTTAAAAAGCTCATTTTGATACTCTATCTTTGCACGTTTGTTATTGACAGAATAGTGATAGTGTTCAGGGATTTCCAAATACTGCAGCACATGACGCTGGTCATCAATCCCGTCTAAAAAAGTAACAACAATTTCGCTTGTTCTATAAATGTTTAAAAGGTTAAAAACTTCATCAAGTGCATAAGCAAAATCTTCACTTGTTCCATGTGTTTCATATAACCATGTTTTGCCCGTAGTGACATCGATAGCAGAGTACCCGACTATATAAATATCACGAATTTTATCGATTAAAATTGAAACAATGTAGTTATCGTCATTATCGACAATATGCTCAAAATTCGTACCAGGTGAGACTATTTGTGAAATATAGCGACTAATTTTCGGAGGGTTGCCTTTTTGCTTGACGACTATAACTGTGTATTTTTGTTCTTGAATCAAACGATTTAAGTAACGCTCAAACGACACGGCTGGAACACCTGCCAGAAGAGGATTTTTTTCAGAGTTTTCTATAATTTTTTTATTTTTTTTCGTAAGCTGAATATTTAACAGCTCGGCAATTTCTTTGGCTTTACCAATCTGTTCATCATCATTATTGACTTCATACACTTCAAAAAAAGTACCAATTTCCATAAAAACAACGGTTTTAACCCCATACTTTTTTTCAAAGGCTTGTTGCAAAGCAAAATAGGTTTCAGTTAGCAGTAAACTCTTATCAGTTAATA
>JALUBM010000269.1 GCA_027044845.1 Sulfurimonas sp. | reverse complement strand
ACTTTAATGAATCTGACAGAGCGATGGATTTGTCACTTTATTCGACTTTTGCAAATGAAGAAGATTTAAAAACGTATGCAACACATCAAGAACATTTAAAAGTTGTTGCACTTATTCAAGAAGTGACGCTCGAATCAAAAGTAGTTGATTATATTCTATATGACGAATAAATAAAATAAAAAATAGACTTAAATCGTCAAATTAGCTTTTTCTTATCACATTTTTTATATCTGTTTCTGATACAATTTTACAAAATTATTTATTAAAGGATGGATTGTGTCAGAACCGAGATTAGAAGATATGAGTGATTACAATACTTTAAAAGGTGAGAAAAAAAGAATTGTTTGGACGGTAATAATTGCTGGGTTACTCTTGGGTGTAATTTATATGGTGGCTTATAATAAATATACTGACCAAGGGGATACAATTCCCGTAAAAGATAAAATTATGTTAGTTCCTTTGAGCCAAAGTATTCCCGTTAGATAACTTTTGGCTATAATCTCATAATTTAAATAAGGTGGTAATAATATGTTAATGACAATAGTAGGAATTTACAGTCTCTATGTATTAATAACAATATATACGAGTGTAATGCAAATAGGTTATATAAATCTTATTAAAAGAAAAACGCCAGTACTGTTGTCAGCTGCTGATTTTTTAAAGGCAGGCAATTATGCTGTTGCTAAAGAGAAGCTTTCAATCATAAATACATTTACTGATTATCTTTTCTTCATTACGTGGATTGGATTTGGTATAAAATACCTTGTTAATGAGTTCTATACTATGGAGAATGAAGCCATGATGAATATAGCTATCGTTATGAGCTTTGTTGTTATCAATTATATTATTTCACTTCCATTTTCTTATTATGAGAAATTTATCATTGATGCGAAGTTTGAGTTTAATAATTCAACTTTTGGACAATGGATAAAAGATACGTTAATCTCATTTGTTATGACGGTAGTGTTTGGCTCACTCGTTGTCTGGGGTATTTATGAAATTATTTCACACTCTGAACTTTGGTGGTTATGGAGTTTTGTGTTTGTATTTGTTATTGTCATTATGATGAATATGCTTTATCCTGCATTTCGTGCAATGTTCTTTGATAAACTCACACCGTTAAAAGATGAAGCACTTGACAGTGAAATTCAAGAACTTATGGATAAAACAGGTTTTGTAAGTTCAGGTGTTTTTGTCAGTGACGCAAGTAAACGTGACAATAGACTTAATGCATATTTCGGTGGTTTTGGAAAGGCAAAAAGAGTTGTTTTATTTGATACATTGCTTAAAAAGCTGACGACAAAAGAGCTTTTAGCTGTACTGGGACATGAACTTGGACACTTTGCTCATGGTGATATTTATAAAAACATAGCCTTGGTTGGTGCTATGCTTTTTGCAATGTTTGCAATTTTTGGCAATCTGCCAGATTCACTTTATTTGGAACTAGGAATTGTAAAAGAACCCTATGTCGTTATGATTTTATTGATGCTTTTTATGCCTGTACTTGGTTTTATTATGATGCCTCTTATGGGAATAGTTATGCGTCATAATGAATATGAGGCAGATAAAATGGGAAGTGAACTCGGTGGTAGTGCGGGTTCGATTGAACTTGCAAATGCTTTAAAAAAGCTGGTAACTGAAAATAAAAGTTTTCCATTATCTCATCCTTTATACATCTTTTTTCACTATACACATCCTCCTGTTATTGAGCGTCTTAAAGAACTCGGTGTTGATATTGGATATGTAGAAAAAAGTGGTATAGAGGGTACATGCGAAGCAGATATATAGTAAAATATTTGCTTCGTGAAATGACGCAAATACTCATTCCACATATACCAAGAGCCGCAAGAGAAGCACAACTTCTTTTGATGAAATATTTAGATGTAGATGAATTATGGTTGATTACCCACCAAAAGAGTGAGATAAAAGAGGTTGAAGACCTTTTTGAATGGGTACAAAGAAGAGTACAAAATGAACCGTTTGAATATATAACAAATTCAGTTAGCTTTTACAGTGAAGAGTTTTATATAGACGAAGGAGCTTTGATTCCTCGACCTGAGACGGAACTTCTTATAGATGAGGTTTTGAGAAATATACCAAATAAAAATAGTGTTTTAACTTTTGTAGAAGTAGGGGTAGGCAGTGGTATTATCTCTATTATGCTTGCAAGACATTTCAAAAATGCTAAAATTATCGCTGTTGATATATCTCAAAAGGCTTTGAATGTTGCACAAAAAAATATACAAAAATTTGGCTTAGAAGAGCGTATTGAATTGCGTTTAGGCTCATTGCTTGAACCTGTACATGAAAAGATTGACTATCTTGTTTCCAATCCGCCCTATATAGAAAAGGGAGTGAGTTTAGAATCAAACCTTTCTTATGAGCCTCAAAATGCACTTTTTGGTGGAGAAGTGGGTGATGAAATTATTAAAAAACTTCTTGATGAAGCCTTAAAGCAAAAGATTAAGTCTTTTAGTTGTGAGATGGGTTATGACCAACAAGATAAAATACGGGCATATATAAAAGAAAAAGATTTTACATGCATAGAATTTTACCAAGATTACAGCTTGTTTGACCGTGGATTCACATTAAAATTATAAGGATTTTAGAAAATGAAAAAGAATATTTATTTAGATTTTGCTTATTTTATTGTTTTGGCAGCTACTTTTGGTGCTGTTTTGGTTTTGGGTGCTATTGTTGCTCCCGTAGTTTTTCATACAGATAAAATCACGGTTAATTTGCTGATAGACCATTATAATGCAGGTATTATTATGGGAGAAATTTTTCATAGATTTTCATACTGGACATATTTTGTTGCAGCTTTTGTAGCCGTTTATGAAGCTATGGCTTATAAAATGGGGCAAAGAGATGCCATCAGTTTCGCAGCAGCCGTTACAGTCGTTTTTTCATCCTTAATGTTCTCAGCCGTATATGTTCCAAAGATACTCTCTATGCAGGCGTTAGGCACAGAAGCAACACAAAGTGATACCTTTGAAAATATACATATAGCAAGCGAAATAGACTTTAAACTTTTAGCGCTGGCTCTTTTAGTGCTTTTTGTAAGAAGATTGATGATTTTAAGGGTTCCTTCTAAGTAAGTTTAATATTTGGGTGTATGATCTCTTAAAACAAGCAGATTAGTTTTAGAACCTCAAAGAAGTACTGTTTTAGAAATACACAATGCTTTAAAAACTGCTTCAAAAAGCAAAACAAAAAATGTCGGATTTCCTGAATATGTCGGAGTAGTAGAAGATTTTATTTTAGTTATTGAAAATAAAGCAAATGTTGCCAAACATGTAAAACTA
>JALUBM010000268.1 GCA_027044845.1 Sulfurimonas sp. | reverse complement strand
TATTCAAACAGATAGATAAACTACTGGATTTATCAAAAAATAATCCAACTCTTAAAAATATTTCAGATGCAAACAGCACGCTCAAAGAACTTTTACATACATTAAAACAAGATAAAACACCTCTACCTTTAGAAAAAACACTAGAGAATTATTTTACAAATATAAAAGACATGAACCCCAAAGAGTTACAAAGTAAACTTAAAAATTCTGGTGTTTTTTTAGAATCAAATATTAAAAATTCTGACAATCCAAAAGAACTTTTTACAACAGATGTCAAAGCTGTTTTACTCAAAACACATGAAGAATTAAGCAACTCTTCACAAATAAATAAACAAGAAATACTCAAACATATAGATAAATTACTGTTGCAGATAGATTACAATCAACTCGTTTCACATCTCTCAAATGCCTCATCGCTTTACATACCTTATAGATGGGATAACTTAGAAGATGGTAATATAAAAATAAAAAGTGCCAAAAATGATAAATATTTTTGTGATATACATTTACAGTTAAAAGAGTATGGAGAACTCGACTTGCGTTTGGCTTTATTTGAAAAAAATCAACTCAGTATAAATATAGGCATAGAAAATGAAACATTAAAATCTCTTATTCAGGATAATATGCAAGCACTAAAGAAACAACTCTTGCATGTAAATATTATTCCAAATACAATTCGTTTCATAAACAAAGAAAAAAATGAATATGAACAACAAGTAAATGATAATTTAGCAATGGGGTTTGAAATAAAAGTATGAAAGAAAAAGTAGTTGCTCTTAAATATGACAAAGAAAAAAATCAAGCACCGATAGTAGCTGCCAAAGGCGAAGGAAAAACAGCACAAAAAATCATTCAAATAGCGAAAGAAAATGGCATACCACTTAAAAAAGATGAAGACTTAGTTGAACTCCTTTCTAAAGTAGAACTTGATAAAGAAGTTCCTCCTCAAATGTACAAAGCTATTGCCGAAGTATTTAGCTTTATATATTCGATAACCAAGAATCAATAAATTATTTCAATTCTCCCCAGTTATCACCAATATTTAAACTAGCTTTTAACGGTATATGTAATTCTACGACAGTATCCATAATGTTTCTAAATCGTTTTCCAAGTTCATCAGCTATATTTTCATCTACTTCAAAAATCAATTCATCATGAATTTGCAATAGCATTTTTGCATCAAGTTTTTCTTCATGTATAATTGTATGGATTTTATTCATACTTAATTTTATTACATCACTGACACTGCCTTGGAAAACAGTATTGACCGATTCTCTTTCATAAGCAGCTCTATACATTGGTGTTGCATTTTCATAATCAAAATATCGTCTTCGCTTTAGAAGTGTCTCCACATATCCTTTTTCTTTTGAATTTTCTACAATTGAACGAAAATAAGCTTTTACTGTCGGAAAAGATGCAAAATATTTTTCAATAATCTCTTTTGCCTCTTTTGTTGTAATACCTAAAGTATCTGAAAGTTTTTTCTGTCCCATTCCATATAAAAGTCCGAAATTAACAGTTTTTGCTATATTTCTTTTTGCCTGTGCCTCTTCTTCACCAAACAGTACACTAGCAGTTTGCAAATGAATATCTTTATTATGCATAAAAGCATCTATCAAAACAGCATCTTGTGAAAAATGTGCCAATAAACGTAATTCCATTTGCGAATAATCAATTCCTATAAGCTTTTTACCCTCCCCTGCTACAAATGCCTGACGAATTTTCGCACCGAGTGGTGTCCTTGTTGGAATATTTTGCAGATTGGGATTTTTAGAACTAAGTCGTCCTGTTGCTGTTCCCGTTTGGATAAACGAAGTATGGATTCTATGATATTCATCTTCATTTGCCAATTTTAAAAGTGGATCAATATATGTCGAATAAAGTTTATGCACTTCACGATATTCAAGCAACTTAGTAATAATCGGATGTTTGTCTTTTAAAGAATTTAAAACCTTTTCATTTGTAGAATATCCTGTTTTTGTTTTCTTTCCTACTGGTAAGGCAAGTTTTTCAAAAAGAATCTTTCCTAATTGTTGTGTTGAATTTATATTAAACTCACTTTCAGCAAGTTCATAAATATTTTTTGTCAAACTCTCCAACGTCTTTTTTACCTCAACTAGAAACTGCTCTAAAAATCTGGTATCAACTTTTATCCCATCTTCTTCCATTTGCAAAAGTGTTTGAATAAACGGTATTTCAACAGTTTTTGCCTCTTTTACAAGAGAAATAGCATCTTGTAACTCCATTTTTTTTAAAAAGAGTTCATAAAGTCTTCGTGTTATAAAAGCATCTTCAGCAGCATAGGTACAAGCATCATCCAATTCAACCATAGAAAAATCTTCACCTTTTTTTACTGTATCTTTAAAATGAACCATCTCATGCCCTAAGAACTTGTCTGAGAGTTTATCAAGACTTAAAGCAGATTCTGGGTTAATCAACCATGCTAAAATCATACTATCACAATATACTGGCAAATATTCCTCTTCTAAAAAACGCAAAACAAAGTGCAAATCAAATTTTATATTATGTCCGACTATACGAGAATGAAAAATACGCCTCATTGCATTTTTTGCAACTTCTTTGCTTACTTGATTAGTAACACCAAGATAAAAATGCCCAAATGGCACATAATATGCCTCTATATCATTAAAACAAAAACTAAAGCCAACAAGTTTATTATTGATATAATCAAATCCTGTTGTCTCTGTATCAAAAGCAACTACAGTATTTTCATCAAGTTTTTTAAGAACCGCATTAAGTGCTTTTTCATCAGTAAGCAATATTGCTTTAAATTCTAACTTTGTAGATTTTTGCTCATATGCTTCTTGCAGTTTTGCCACATTCTCTTGACGTTCAGCACTCACCATATTTTTTGCATAAAGCATTCTCAAAATTGCATTTTGTTCATATTTTACAAGTTCATCATAAATATTTAAAAAAGGATTTTCAACATCCATCTTATAGTTTTCAAAATCAAATGTATCACAGCCAAAAACATTTGGATGCAAGGTAACAAGTTCTTTAGACATATATGCCTGCTCTTTTGACACTATAAGCTTTTTTTGCATAGCACCTTTAATCTCATCTACATGTGCATAAATATTATCAAGTGTGTCATATTCTTTTAAAAGTTTTTCCGCACCAACTTTTCCTATACCTTTGACTCCTGGCACATTATCTGCACTATCACCAAGAATTGACTGATAATCTATAAACTGCTTCGGTGTAACACCATATTTATCATAGCAAGCCTTTTCATTAACGTATTTTCGTTTTATAGCATCAACAATAACCACTTTATCATCATCTATAAGTT
>JALUBM010000267.1 GCA_027044845.1 Sulfurimonas sp. | reverse complement strand
CAAATAAATAATATTGATTTACTCCAAGAGAATGGAAAAAATTATTTAATTGGATATAGAATGCCAAAAGGTATTTTATTTAGAGAAAATTTTGAAACTTTCAAAAAGCTTTTTGTAGGTCCATATATTGATGCAGTTACAAAACAAATCAAAATAAAGGGCATCAAAAGCAGATGGTTTCATCCTGCAGAATTTCAAGAAAAAAAATATCCTGCTTGGAAAACAGAAATGCTATTTGAGCAGGAAACAACTTCAGATAAACTTTTTACGGAAGGACTGAAGCCAAAATTTATGGGTGGAACAATTGAAATACCAAATCATGAACAATTAGCTATACTTCTTGCATCTGGTGCTATTGACCAAGAGGTTGAATTAGCCGATGGAAGAATAGTTGTCCTTAAAGGTACTGAAATGGTAAGCCATGAAGATCATATTAAATTTGATTTAGATGGAAATCCTGTAGCTAAAGTTGACAAGCAAATACGAAATACTCTTTTATATGAGTTGGATTTAACAAATGCTACATTTTCAAAACTAAGTTAAAGGATTATAAATGTTTAAAAAATTAGAAACAAAAATAACGGATCAAGACTTTGTGGTACGAGAATATTTTACAAAGATTAAAGAAGAAGATCCTTATAATTTAGATATCCATGGTTTCTTTGAGCGAGTTTGCCGTTCCATTTTAAATAATGGTCTGGAAAAAACTTGTGAGATTTATAATCTGGATATACAAATAATTAAACATATAAAATAATCTATCACATCGATGGGATAGATTAAAAAAGTTGCTCATATGAGCTAAACCCATTAAGGGTAAAAGACACACAAGTCATTTACCCTATAGGGTATAGTGTGTCTTTTTTAAATAAAAAAAGGATAAAAAGTGGCAAACTTTACAAAAATAATTACAATGACAGATACACAGGATGCAGAGGGAGATGAATCTATTTCAATTAAAGAACTAGATGAAATATTTTTAGAAGAAGTGTCAAAAGATACGGAAGACGAGAATACTCAATGCAACGAAATTACAGAAAACACTTTAGTGTCTTCAAATCAAATCAACCTAGGTGTTGAAGTTGTTGATAGTGATACAGAAATAAAAAATCCATTTGATGCAGATTTTGACAGATGTCCAAAATGTGAAAGCAACAATATAAATTGGGGAGAACCTGATTCAGAAGGCGTGCTAATATATAGGTTACATCAATGCAACAACTGTGGCACAAGATGGGAAGAAAAATATGAGCTTACTAGAGTTGAAATAACAGAAGGTAATACTGAAAAAATAGAAGGGAATATGCAATGAGTGAGTTAGAAGAGACTTTTGGTAGTCTAACAATCGAACAACTCTTGAAAGAAATCCCCTTTCAAATAGGGTTAGGTGAAAAAACAAGTGGTCCCGTAATAAGTTTTATTATGGAGCGCATCAGATTTTTAGTATCTAGCAAATAATAATCCGAACATCCCGTATTGTATGGGGATAAATTTAAACTTCCCATACAATTATAGCAATAGCTATAGGGAGGTATTGGAGCAGCAAAATGATTTACGCAATATATGCAATATCGTTAATGCTTTTTGTTTTGTTGTACCATTTTGAAACAATAAAAATTCACATAGTAAGGGTGTTTAATGATAAAAAAACTATGAAAGAAATTTCAATAGGAATTTTTACAGGAAGTCTGGTTGCTTTAATTAGCAGTACAGATATCGTACACGCTCTTGCTTTTGGTCTTTTGACAATTATTTCATTAATAGGTATAATAAATTCAAACAGCTAAAGGAAAAAAAATGAATACGGTAGAAATCGTAGTTTATTTAATCGTTTTAACTTTGGCAAGTGCTGTAACAATTCAGACTTACAGGTTAAAACAAAAGAAAAATAAACACTAATCCATTCCTCTCCCTAAAAAAATAATAAAATAAATTTTTAGCGCTGATTAAGTTCAGAGGGGATTCTATTGTTAAAAAGTTGCTCATAAGAGCCAATTAACCCTATGCGGGAGACACATCAAAAGTCACCAGTCAAAGGGATAAAAAAACAAGGCATAAGCCACAAGATAGATGATATCTGTAAGTGGCTTATGCTACTACAGTAATCCTCGTTTTGTGGCATTAAATTAATAAAACCAAAAAACAAAAACAAGGAAAAAATTATGAAAAAAATTACTACAAATACAAAAACACTTCTAAACGCTGTTACGACTGCTAATTCTTACACTTCAAAAGATGGAGATTTTGCAGAAACATTAACTATCGTTGGAAATGATGGTCAACTTCAAGTAAAAGCAGCAAATATGGTACAAACAATTGTTTTTAAGAACATTGTATATGTGTCAAGTGATTTGACTGATACAAGTTTTAATGCGATCTCTTTAGAGGGGAAAAAACTTGCAACTGTTTTAAAAACAGCAAAGAGTGATGAAGTAATTATTGAAATAAATAAGAATTACATCACTGTTAGAAGTGGTAGAAGTCGTGCAAAAATTGACACAATGGAAAAAAGTCAAAAGATTGATGTTGAAATAGGATACGGTAAAAAAATCGACCTTGGAGGATATATTGATGGTATGAGTTCTTTAATTCATGCAATAGATACAAATAATCCGAAGTTTGAACTCAATGGCTTACTATTGCAAACAAAAAAGAAAACGCTTAATATGGTCGCTACTGATACAAGAAGGCTAGCTGTAGTCTCAAAAATATCTTCAGCAGAAGATATGGATATTATTATTCCAAAACAAGCGGTTAAAACTCTTTGTAAGTTATTTAGCGATGTAGATATAGAAGTTGAATCAAATGAAACAATGTTTTCAATAAATTCTCCTTTTATTCAATACAGTACAAAACTATTAAGTGGAATATTCCCAGATTTTCAAAGAATTATCCCAAAAGAATTATCTCAAACTGTGAAACTCAATAAAAAAGATTTAATGGAAGCGATTTCAGAAGCAGCTATGTTTGAAACTGATGTTTTAATAACTATCAAAGATCAAATATTCAGTGCAATGGATATTAGCAGAAACACAGAGGTAGTTTTACCAAAAGATGAATCCATCTATCTACACACCAATATTTTCTTTGCGGTAAATTCTAAATATATTCTAGAATTTTTATCTAGCACGACAAGCGAAACGGTAGAACTTTGCTTTAATGAGTCAAGTATACCATTTGTACTTAAAGATGATAAAGATTATGAAGAAATAATTATGCCAATGGCATTACCGGATGTTATTGAAACAGAAGATAATGTACAGGAGGCAGCGTAATGCAAGCACAATTAATTCAAATTCACTCCAAACCAACTGATTATAAAG
>JALUBM010000266.1 GCA_027044845.1 Sulfurimonas sp. | reverse complement strand
GCAGATATTGGCTGGTCAGATTTAGGGAGTTTTGATGCTTTGGCCGATACATTTGAAACCGATGAAAATGGAAACAACAAAAATGAAAATCTTATCGCTATCAATTCCAAAAATAATTTTGTCTATAGTAGCCAAAGATTAATAGCAACAGTCGATATTGATGACCTTATTGTAGTAGATACCCCTGATGCACTGCTTATAAGTAAAAAAGGCAATTCACAAAAGATTAGAACCATAGTCAAAGAGCTAAAAGGTAGAGAGAGTGAATTACCTTATGTCCATTTGACCGCACACCGTCCATGGGGAACATATACAATCCTTGAAGATACACCAGGCTATAAAATCAAACGCATACATGTAAAGTCAGGAAAAAGACTTTCCCTTCAAAAACATTTTCACAGGAATGAACATTGGATAGTCGTCTCAGGTAAAGCAACCGTTACTATAAATGAAAAAGTTTTCACACTATGTGAAAATGAATCGACGTATATAAAAGCAGGAGATACACACAGACTTTTTAATGATACGAATGAGCCGCTTATCATTATAGAAGCACAGGTTGGAGACTATACGGGCGAAGATGACATTGTGAGACTGGATGATGATTTCAGCAGAGTTTAAATGCAAAAGTTTGTTTTTTTTCTCTTTCTGATTACCAGTCAAGTTTTTGCACAAACAACCTATATAGATACCTTTCATGACTTCTTTTCTAAAAAAATTGTTGATTATTCTACTGCAGTAGATGATTTTTTAAGTGATTCTAACATTTCACAAGAAAAGAATAATAATTATAGAACAACAGATGCTTTTTTTCGTAATGCGAAATATATTGACGAAACACAAGAAACTTTTATCTCTTTAGGGTTTCAGTATGCAGTGGATTCCATAACATCACAAAAGTTTAATGTCTCTCTTGATGCACATTTGCCATTGAGTAAAACCAACAAGAAGTACAATCTATTTATAAAAAACTTGACAAAAGACAATGTACATGATTTTGTAAACAACGCAACGCAAAATGAATCAGATATACCAGAACTAGGGCTGAACTACTTTAAAAAGATTTCAGACACTATTAATTCAAAATACTCTATAGGTGTTCACGGCATCAAACTCTTTACCTCAGCAAGGTATTCAATAACAAAAAATTATAAAACATGGAAAATAGAACCAACTCAGCAATTAAAATATTTCTCAACCAATGTATTTCAAGAGACAACAAATATCTATTTCGATAAAAAACTCTCCGATGTTTCTTTTTTTAGAACAACGTTATTCCGTGGTACAAAAACAGATGTTTCGGGAATGGATTATGGTATTTCACTCAACAAATATTGGCTCTATCCTGACAAAACAGGGCTACAACTCTCACAAATATTTTCATCAAATACAAACATAAACGGAGCTATAACAACCTACACAACATTTGCAACTTATCGAAAAAGCGTGTGGCGTAAATGGTTTTTTTATTCTCTAACACCGAGTATAACTTTTGATGAAAAATATCAATATAAAGCAGATTATAATCTTGCCTTTTTAGTGCAGTTCTATTTTGGGCATATAAAATAAGATACTAATGATTGATATGATATAATTTCTTTACATATACAAAAGGCTATCGTGAGTGAAACACAATATTTTATTGGCATTTGATTTTGCAAAAAGAGATTTTCAAGAGAGATATGTCGGAACAGGATTTGGGCAGCTGTGGTATTTTATATCTCCCATCATAACCATCTTCATCTATACAGTCATTTTTTCAGATTTTATGAAGATGAAAATGAATATTATTGACAACAGTTATGCCTATAGTATCTATCTTGTGCCAGGACTTTTAGCATGGACATCTTTTAGTACAATCCTTATGCGACTCAACACCTCTTTTTTTGAAAAAGCAAATTTGATTAAAAAAATCAATGTTCCAATGTACACTTTTGAGCTCGCTATTATGCTTACAGAACTTTTTACTTTTTGTATAGCTATGCTTTTAGGCATAGGCTTTTTGCTTTTAGTTCATCAGCCCATTACATGGACTTTTCTTTGGCTTATTCCCATTATGCTTCTCCAAACAATATTTGCTTTTGGATTAGGTGTCATCTTTTCACTCTTTACGCCATTTTTCAAAGATTTAAAAGAGATTATTCCCATTGTAGTACAGCTTTGGTTTTGGGCAACGCCTATCATTTATATCAAAACAATGTTGGCAAATAAATATCCAATCTTATTAACACTCAATCCTTTTTATTATTTTGTAGATATTTATCACAATATTTTTGTCTATTCTCAAGCACCTTCATACTCCTCACTGCTTATCGTATTTTTAGAGAGTTTTATTGTGCTTATTATTGCGGCATATCTTTATAAAAAAATGGTACCAACTATTAAGGATATTATCTAATGAAAAAAATTCTTGAAGTTAAAAATATAACAAAAATATATAAAATATATAAATCAAATTTCGATAGGTTAAAAGAGCTGTTTTTAAATAAAATATATCATAAAGAGTTTATAGCAAATAACACTATCTCTTTTGATTTATATGAGGGAGAAACATTAGGCATCATAGGGGTAAATGGTGCAGGTAAATCAACCCTACTCAAAATTATAGCAGGTGTGATAGAACCAACAAAAGGGACGATTATTCGTAGAGGAAGAGTAACAGCACTATTAGAACTTGGTACTGGATTTAATGAACAACTCTCAGGACGAAAAAATATTTTTTTAAATGGAACACTTATAGGAATGACCCATCAAGAGTGTCAAGAGAAGATGGAAGAAATCATAGCTTTTAGTGAATTAGGTGATTACATAGATGAACTTATCAAAACATACTCCTCAGGTATGAGGATGCGTCTTGCTTTTTCTATAGCTATATTCTCAGAACCACAGGTGCTTATTGTAGATGAAGCACTTAGTGTCGGTGATGCCCATTTTGGAGCAAAATGTACGAAGGCACTCACAAAAAGAAAAGAGCAAAATATGTCTATTATTTATGTTTCGCATGATCTCAATTCATTAAAACTACTCAGTGACAGAATTATTATGCTCAATGGTGGCAAACTCATAGAAGAGGGAGAACCGCAAGAGGTGATAAATAAATATAATTTTCTTATAGCAAAACTCAATGATGATGAAGACAATCTACAAATTAGCAAACGAAATCAAAATTCCTTTGGAACATTTGATGTAGAGATTAAAAAGATTACCATGAGTAAAGCAGATGAAGTGCTAAAAGATTTTGTTACAGGTGATTATGTAGATATATCTATAGAAATTTACTCAAAAATAGAGGTAGATGATGTAACCGTAGGCATACATATTCGAGATAAATATGGGCAA
>JALUBM010000265.1 GCA_027044845.1 Sulfurimonas sp. | reverse complement strand
ATAAGAGAAGAGGTATATTATGAAGTTTTTATATTTATTTGCCTTTTTAATATTGTCTTTTTCCTTGGTTGGCTGTAATGAATCGAATAGACATCAAAAAATTAAGCTCTTAGGTGAAGATATGATTAAAGTTAATCCAAATTCTATGGCTTATATTGCGAAAGATAAAGAAAAAGAGAGACAAAACAAAGTTGCTCTTACAAAAATTGAAACAGATGCAAAAATTAAGATTGCAAAAATAGACTCTGAAAATCAACTTAGTATTGCCAAACTCAATGCTGATGTTAAGAAAAAAATAGCAGAATCGGATGCTACACTAAAGATGCAAACAACAAGGCTTGAGCTAAAAACAAAAGAGAAAGGTATGCAGTATATGGTTTATCTTGTTATAGGCGTAATTATATTTCTGATAGCTGTTCTTATATTACTTTATCTTAATAGTAAAAAAAACAGAGAACTTCAAAAAAAGATACATGAAGAAAAACTTAAACATGAACAATTTTTGCGTGAGAAAGAGTTAGAAGAACAGCGTTTTCATAAAATTATAGACTTAGTGGCTACTGGAAAACTGCCCGAAGCTATTGAAAAAGAGGTTATACTCTCTATTTCACATGTAAAAAGCAATATTATCAACAATTCTTAATACGATTATAGATAAAATCTTGCAAATTATTTGAAGGACTTTTATAATGATATTTTATACTTCTCTTTTTCTTGCTTTTTTATATTTTAAAATAGCCCGAGTTTATAAGAAAGAAGAACAATCAAATTTAAATATGCGTATTCAAAACAGTATTGTTTTTGCAGCAATTGTTACATTGTTCGTTTACGGTTTTACGCATAAAACATGGTATGTTGTTTTAGTCGTTTCTTATCTTTTCTTTATTTTTTCCTCACTTTTTGTGTCTGCTGTGCAGCTAGGCATATTTATAGATGGAAAACCGTTTATAAAAATTAGTTATTTATATAAATTATTGGCTTTTATCGGCATGTTTATTACTATGATTGATGTATATTTATGGGGTATTTAACAACGAATTTGTTATAATACTGAATAAAATTAAGGAAATTTTGATGAAAACTCATACACTTTTAATGCCTTTAGATATGCACCTGCATCTTCGTGATGGAGTAATGCTTGAAAATGTAGCACCTTTGACCGCTTATACTTATAGTGGTGCCATTATAATGCCGAATTTAGTATCGCCTATCGCAACAAGAGAAGAACTTGTATCATATAAAGAACGAATAATGGCGGCAGTGCCTAATGATTATTTTGAACCTTATATGACACTTTTTTATAAAAACTATGACAAAGCATTTTTAGAAAGTATAGCAGATGAAATAACGGCGATTAAACTGTACCCAGCAGGGATTACTACAAATTCAGAAGATGGTCTTATTTCTTTTGACATGGAAGAGATGCATACTACTTTAGAAACAATGAGTGACTTAGGTATTCCTTTGTGTGTACACGGCGAAACGGATGGTTTTGTTATGGACAGAGAAGCTGAATTTATGAGTGTTTATGAAATTCTAGCACAGAATTTTCCTAATCTGAAAATTATTATGGAACATATAACTACCAAAGAAGCAGTGGTAATGTTGGATAAATATCCGAATCTTTACGCGACGATTACTGTGCATCACTTGTTATTGACACTTGATGATGTTGCAGGTGGGCTTATGAGACCACATCTTTTTTGTAAACCTATCGCAAAAAGACCCGAAGATTTGGATGCACTTTTAAGTGTAGCACTTGAAGCACATCCAAAAGTAATGTTCGGTTCAGACTCTGCTCCGCATCCACAGCATAAAAAAGAGTCTTGCGGTTGTGCAGCAGGTATTTTTACAGCACCTATTTCACTACAACTTTTAACGGAGATATTTGAACAGTTTGATAAACTCGACAACTTGCAAGCTTTTGTAAGTGACAATGCACAAAATATTTATGGAATCTGCCCAGAATTTAAAGAAGTGATATTAGAAAAAAGACCATTTTTGGTGCCAGAAAATTATGCAGGTATCGTTCCAATGTATGCTGGTGAACTAATAGGATGGGCCATAGAGAGTGTCGATTAGAATACTTTTACTTGAAGATGATCTCCTTTTTGGAGAGGCATTGATAGATTTGCTTGAAGAAGAGGAGTATGAAGTGTTTCACTATCCCAATGGACAGGATGCCCTTGATGCGACATACCGTGATAAGTTTGACATTTATCTTTTAGATATTAACGTACCACTTATAGATGGTATCTCTTTGTTGAATGACTTGAGAAATGCAGAAGATGATACTCCTGCCATATTTTTAACTTCTCACAAAGAAAAAAAGATGCTTCAACGTGGTTTTTTAAGTGGCTGTGATGACTTCTTGCGTAAACCTTTTGACAATACGGAATTGTTGCTGCGTATGCAGGCTTTGTTAAAAAGAAGCAAAGCAAAAGAGGCGGAATGTATAGGAATATTGTGTCATGATAAAGTACATAAATGTATTTATTATAATGAAGAAGTTCTACAACTTTCTAAAAAAGAGTATGAATTATTAGTACTTTTAATGAATCATGTAAATACGACTGTTCCTAAGGAACTTATCTATGAAGAGTTGTGGACAAGTGCAGAGGGTGGTGGAAGTGATGGTGCTATACGGGTTTATATTAACAGACTTAAACAGCTTTTGCTTACAATGCAAATAGAAAATATTCGTGGAATTGGATATAAACTTGTTTCGTAATCTCCGTATCAATATATTTATCTATTATTTTTTGACGGTTATAAGTTTTTTACTACTTGCTTATTATTTTTTGAATGTGTTACATGTAACAGATCTCTCCCTATTTTCTCTTGTTGTTCTTTGTATTGTTATACTTTCAGGAATTTTTATCTCAAAACTTGCGGTTGATCCTTTAGTAGAATATGTTGAGGAATTACAAAATCTCTCAAAAGAGACGCTTCATGAGCTTAATCTTCCTATCAGTACGATTATCACAACGACACAACTTCTAAGGAAAAGTACCGAGAATGAAAAAACACGTAAGCGTATCGGACGCATTGAAGCTGCTTGTAAAATGCTTAAAGAGCGTTATAACGAGCTTGATTATTTGATTAAAATGCAGACAAATCAAGAGATAAAAGAGTATTTTTTTGCTGATGAAGTGCTGACGCAAAGAGTGGCATTTATTCAAAAAATATATCCTCAAATTCAATTTAACCTTTTTCTTGAAGAGATGCAAATTTTTGGGGATAAGAAAGGTCTGAGTAAAGTAATTGACAATATTATTGATAATGGGGTAAAATACTCAAATACTTCAACAAGTATAGATATAAAAGTGAAAAACAATGCGATTACAATAAAAGATTATGGATTAGGT
>JALUBM010000264.1 GCA_027044845.1 Sulfurimonas sp. | reverse complement strand
TAATAAATTGGGCTTAAACAGAAACACAGTACGAAAAAAAATAGCAGAAAATAAAAAATATATAGGAGAAAGCATATGAAAAAAATAGCAATGATATTTGCGGGACAGGGTTCTCAAGCAATTGGAATGGGAAAAGATTTTTATGAAAATTCAAAACTTGCTCGTGAAATGTTTGAAAAAGCAGGTGATAGAATAGGTGTTGATTTCAAAGAGATACTATTTGAAGAAAATGACAGATTAGGGCAAACTGCTTACACGCAGCCTGCAATTCTTTTGATACAGATAATAGCGTATAAACTTTTTAAAACCCAATGCCCTAATTTAAAAGCTGAGCTGTTTTTAGGACACTCTTTGGGTGAATTTTCTGCTTTATGTGCAGCGGGTGCGATTGATTATGTGGACGCTGTTGAACTTGTACATAAACGTGGAGCTTTCATGCAAGAAGCTTGTGAAGGTAAAGATGCAGGTATGATGGCAATAGTTGGTCTTGATGATGCAAGTGTTGAAAAAATTTGTGCTGATGCTCAGGATGCAGGCAAACAAGTTTGGCCAGCAAATTATAATCAAGACGGACAGCTCGTTGTAGCTGGAAATAAGGCAGATTTAGCTTCACTGGAACAGTTTTTTAAAGATGCAGGTGCAAAAAGAGCATTGTTATTAAATATGTCCGTAGCATCGCACTGTGATATTTTAGCATCGGCACAAGAACCGCTTGCATTACTTATGGAAAAGTATATAAAAAATGATTTTGAAGCACCTGTTATTTCAAATGTAACGACAAAACCTTATAGCACAAAAGCTGAAGCAGTAGAATTTTTAACGGAACAGCTTATAAAACCGGTAAAATACAAACAATCAATTCAGGCAATTGCACCTGATGTTGATATGGCAATAGAATTTGGAAATGGTGTCGTTTTGAAAGGCTTAAACAGAAGAATCGCAAAAGATTTAAAAACTCTTAATATCTCTAACATGTCCTCTTTGGAAAAAGTAAAAGAGGAAGTCTGCTCATAAATGAGAGTAACACTTGCACAGACTTCACCGAAGTTAAATCGCTCAAATTTTGATGATGTAATTGCTATTATCAATGATGTAAAAGAAAGTTCGGATCTGATAGTATTTCCCGAACTCTCTTTAAGCGGATATTTACTACAGGACAAACTTTTTGAAGATGCTTGGCTGCTTGAAGAATTAAAGGTTCTTGAAGAGTTGAGTCAAGAGATTGATATTATCATTGGTGCAGCACTTAAAGAGAATAATGTTTTTAGAAATGCTTCTCTTTATTATGCAAATGGTAAACTTATTTCTAAACATATAAAAGTGCATCTGCCCAATTATGGAATGTTTGAAGAAGCAAGATATTTTGAGGGTGGTAATAAATTTGAAGCATTTAGAGTTAATAATAAAACTACAGCAATGCTTGTGTGTGAAGATTTATGGCATAAGAGTGTGCATACAAAACTCAAAAGACTCAACCTTGATGTAATTATAGTTTTAGTGGCATCTCCAGCTCGTGGATTTGGTGATAGTGGACTTGAAATACAGAAGAAATGGTACAAAATCATAACAGAAGTGGCAAAAGAGTGTAAAACACAGCTTCTTTTTGTCAATCGTGTCGGTTTTGAGGATGGACTTGGTTTTTGGGGTGGAAGTTGTATTGTGAATACTTATGGTGAAATTACTCATAAGCTGCCACTTTTTCAAAAAGATATACAGACATTTACAATAGAGGAATAAATATGACATTAGCAATAATGGGAGCAATGCCTGAAGAGATTGCACCGATTTTAGAAAGAGTAGGTGAATACAAGACAACGACTTATGCAGGAAATAAATATTATGAAGCAAGTTATAAAGGGCTTAAGCTTGTCATCGCATATTCAAAAATAGGAAAAGTATTTTCAACATTAACGGTTACAACAATGTGTGAGCATTTCGGCGCACAGAAGCTTTTGTTTTCCGGTGTTGCAGGAGCGATATCACCGAAATTAAAAGTAGGTGATTTGATAGTGGCGACAAAACTTGCCCAACATGATTTGGATATTACCGCTTTTGGTCATCCGTTTGGTTATGTGCCAGAAGGTGCTGTCTATGTTGAAGCAGACAAAGAACTCATAACACTTTCTAAAGAAGTAGCAGCAGAGATGGGCAAGAGCGTGCAAGAAGGAATCATCGCAACGGGTGATCAATTTGTAGCCGATGAGCAGAGAAAAAACTGGATTGGTGAGACCTTTAAGGCTGATGCTTTAGAGATGGAGGGTGCAAGTGTAGCTGTTGTCTGTGATGCTTTGGACGTACCGTTTTTTATACTGCGTGCTATCAGTGATGCAGCGGATATGGATGCAAGTTTTTCTTTTGATGAGTTTTTAGAGACAAGTGCGGTAGAATCTGCCGAATTTGTTATGAAAATGGTGGACAAACTTGTCGGTTAAACTTTCAAAAAAAATTATGTCAAAACTTGGTAAAACAAATGCCGAGTTTAAATTGATACAAGAGGGTGATAAAATTCTTGTAGGTCTGAGCGGAGGGAAAGATTCTCTGACAATGATTCATGCTATGAAAGAACAGAAAAGACGTGCTCCTTTTGAATTTGAGTTTATTGCTGTAACTGTAGGCTATGGCATGGGTGAAAATTTTGATAAACTCTCTGCACATTGCAAAAAATATGACATACAACATGTAGTAAAAGAGACACATACATATAATTTGGCAAAAGAAAAAATTCGTAAAAATTCGTCATTTTGTAGTTTCTTTTCACGCATGAGACGGGGTTATCTTTATAGTGTTGCCAAAGAATTAGGGTGTAATAAAGTTGCATTAGGACATCATATGGATGATGCAGCTGAGAGTTTTTTTATGAATTTTATTTATAATGGACAGATGCGAAGTCTTGCTCCAAAATATACAGCAGGAAATGGATTAGTAGTAATCCGTCCTCTCATACAGATGCGTGAACGTCAGCTTCGTGCTTTTGTTGAAGATAATGGTATTGAAGCCATAGGTGATGAAGCATGTCCGGCTATGCGTTTTGATGTCAAAATGCCTTATGCCCGAGCCCATATGAAAGAGATGCTTGCAACAATGGAAAAAGAGCATCCGCAACTTTTTACTTCACTCAATGCTGCCTTTAAAAACATTAGTATAGATAGCTTTTTTATGAGTGAAGAGTAGGCTTTTAAGCCTTCTTCTTTTATTTAAAATTCATTCTTTTTAAGATTTTCAAGTGCATTAGAAGCCATTTCTTGCACTTGTATAGCAACTTCATTCACACTTGAAGCTGTTTTGGCATTGGTTTTTGTACCTTCATCTATTTCAGAAATAGCATCATTTATTTGATTAGCATTAAGGCTTTGTTCTTTTATGCTTGATTCTATATCTATAATAG
>JALUBM010000263.1 GCA_027044845.1 Sulfurimonas sp. | reverse complement strand
CTTTTATAGGATGCTACATGCCTGCCGATACAATATCAATAAAACCCAATAACCATCGTATTTATCAATGCCCAAATGATAAAAAGATAGAACTTTTAAATAAAATAATTCAAGAAAATAAAAATGAAGATATTTTGGTAGTTTGTTCAAGTGAACCTGAAAATTTGAAAGAAAAGTTGCAAAATCAAGAGATTAAAATCATGGAAGATAGAGAACTCGTAAAAGACAAAAATGTACAATGTGATTTTTTAATTAGCTATGATATGCCGATAAAAGCCATTGTTTACATGGCAAGAGTCTCAAAGGCTCTGAAAAAATCGGTGATGCTTTTAGATGAGAGTGAACAAAAAACATTACATTCTATAGAAACTTTGCTCGGACGTGCTATTAAGCAAGAAATATTGGAAGATTTTGCATATCCAGTAAAAGAAAAATCGGCAGAACCTTTGAGAAAAAAACTTTCTAAAGATACAATAAAAGAGGTAGCAAAAAAGCGTTATGAAAGTTCTACGCAAGAGAAGCCTAAGCTTGATAAGCGGAAGCATGACTTTAAAAAAGATGATAAATGGGCAAAAAAGAAAAAATCACCTAATAAATTTTTAGGAAAAGATGAAAATGGAAAAGCGATTTTTTCAGGAAAAAGTGGTGAGAGAAATCATCGTCATGATGGTACACCAAGAGATAAATATGATATTCCTAAAACTACAGGCAAAAGAATTCATATTAAAGCCCGTAAAGCCAAAGAAGACTAAGCTTTTTCTATAATTTGTGCAACTCTTTTTGAGCTGCCGTGATGCAAATACTCTCGTAAAGATTTTGAATTTTCTAAAAACTTCTCTTTTTCATATGAATTGTATGCTTTTAAAAGGTTTTGGACGGTAACATCTTTTTGAATAAATTCTGGATGTAGTGGTTCATTTTTATATTGGGAAAACATAATATTTCCAAGTCCTATATAATCAAGCTTGACAAGTTTACTTGCTATAAAATAATCAAGTGGTTTTGCAATGTAGCTTAGGATAAATGGTACACCAATGAGTGCTGCTTCAAGTGTCGCTGTTCCGCTGCAAATAAATGCAAAATCGGCATTATAAAGGGCATCATGAGGTTCATGAGAAATAGTAAAGGTACTTAAATCACCATAAAGTTCATTTATTTCTTTTTTTGAAAAATGTTTTGGAATGACAATAGTAGGGTTTCCATGTAAACTCCTTAGGAGTTCTTTGAAAACAGGCATGAGATTTGTAATTTCTCCTTTTCTACTACCAGGCATGAAAACTATACTTTTAACTTTAGGGTTGAGTGTTTCTTTAAACTTTGTAATTTGATCAAGTAGAGGGTGACCGACATATTCTATGGGTGCATTTCGAGGATAATAATTAGGCTCAAATGGTAAAATTGAACATAACTTATCTATAGTTTTTGCTAAAATAGGAATACGTTTTTTCTTCCATGCCCAAGCTTGTGGAAGTATGTAATAAATAATTTCTTTATTTGGGTATTTTTTCTTGATTTTTTTGGCAAGAGGGAGATTAAATCCTGAAGAGTCAATTAGCAAAACTTTATCGACATTTTTACTTAGAGCAAGCATTTTATCGTTGAGTTTAAAAAAGAAGCGTATTTTTTTTAAGACATCTACAAAACCCATAATAGCAAGACTTCTTAAGTCAATTATAGGTTTCCCGAGACTTTCATCAAAAATACCCACAAATTCTACCTCATCACTTAGCTCTTGTTTTAAAGATTTTAGGTGTACATTCGCAGAGTGTTCCAAAGCTGATACAAGAATTTTCATGAGTTTTAAGCCTTAATAATTTATAATACCATCATTATATCAAAGGTGGTCTAAAATGCTTATATCAAACGCTATAGTTTGTGATGTGAACGGTGAGAGACAAACAGATGTTCAAATAGAAAATGGAATTATTACTGCAATCGGTAAAAATTTAACAGATGGGAATGTAATAGATGCACAAGGTGCGTATTTGCTTCCGAGTCTTATTGACACGAATGTTCGAGTTTTAGATGCATCTTTGAATGCAAAGAACATTAAAAGAGTCGCTAACGAGGCAAAAAAAGGCGGGGTAGGGCATATTGTTTTAAATGCTGATTCTGCTCCATCTATAGATAATGAGGTTGTTTTAGAATTTGCACAAAATGGTGTAAAAGATATAGAAAATGTAAAAATTGACTTTATGCTTAACGCTTTAAAAGAAGATATGAGTCTTTCAAATATTGCAATTTTGCTCAAAAAAGGCGTTGTTGCACCTTATATGAGTACTATTGCAAAAAACAATATCGCTATTAAAGTTGCAGAATATGTTAAAATGTATGGCGTTACACTCTTTTGTAAACCTGAAGATAATTCTCTCCTTAATGCCGGTGTAATTCTTGAAGGTGATGTTAGTTCAAAACTTGGACTTGCTGGTATACCAGATTTAAGTGAAGTGTTACATGTATCGCGTATGATAGAAATAGCTAGATATTTTAAGATTAAAATCTTGTTTAAATCTATTGCATCACCTCGTTCTATTGATCTAATAACAAAGGCAAAAAGTGAGGGTGTGGAGGTAAGCTGTGAAGTTTCAATTCATCATTTGCTTTATTCTGATGAAGCGTGTAACGGTTTTAATACAACGGCAAAACTAAATCCGCCACTTGCTTGTAGAAATGATGTGATAGAGCTACAAAATGCACTTAAATGTGGACAAATTGATATGCTTACGGTTTTGCATCAGCCAAACTCTCCAGTGAATAAAGAGGTGGCATTTTTTGATGCGGCTTATGGTTGTGAAGCACTTGAAAATGCACTACCAATTTATTATACAAAGCTTGTGAAATCAGGATTGATTTCTATGAGTGAATTGATACATTTAACAGTTCAAAATCCTGCAAAAAGTATAAGTCTTGAAGCAGGAGTTATAGAAGTAGGGCAAAATGCAAATTTAGTGTTGTTTGATTTGCATGTAAGCGAAAAAATAACAAATGCACAATCTCTCTATAATGGTGAAGAACTTTTAGGAAAAGTTACTTTCTTTTAGCATAAAATTCTTTTTTGTACTCTGCAAATTTATCTTCCAAGATGGCTTGACGAACCTCTTTCATAAGATTGAGGTAATAATGCAGATTGTGAATTGTTGCAAGTCTAAAATAAGTTATTTCTCTAGCACGAAAAAGATGGCTTATGTAAGCTCTACTATAGGTTTTACATGTAAGACATTGACATTCAGAATCTATTGGTGCAGAATCTTCTTTAAATTTTGCACCTTTAATGTTCATTTTGCCAAATGAGGTAAAAAGTGTACCATTTCTTGCATTTCTGGTAGGCATGACACAATCAAACATATCTATACCTCGTTCAATATTTTCTATCAAATCTTCAGGTGTACCGACACCCA
>JALUBM010000262.1 GCA_027044845.1 Sulfurimonas sp. | reverse complement strand
GTCTTAATACATTATTCTTTGTATTAAATATTTGTTCTGCACCTATGTAATTGCTTGGGCTTTCTAGTGAAACAATAAAATCTTCTGGGAATAAATCATCCCCATATTCATCTGTCTTACTTTCTGGATTTATAAAAATATTTGCGAATGGTGTTGCTGTATATCCTACATAACTTCTTTTTTGAAACATTTGTAAAATTTGTCTAATTTGTCTATTTATTGTTGTAGTTTCGTTTGGATTCTTTTTCGTATTGATAGAAGCATTATCTGCTTCATCATCTATTAAGAGCATAGGATATGTGGAATATGCACTTCTTGTCTTATTTGTTTCTAGCCAGTCTAAAAGATTTTTAAGTGTGGAAGAGTTCTTCTTTATAACTAAAATTACAGGTACCTTGGAATTTTCAGGATTAAAATTTAGAGATGTTGCAATGTCTTTTTTAAAATCATATTTAGTACTAGTAAATGAAAAAGGTCTGTTATCAAACCCATACTTGCTTACACCAATATCTTCTCCAAGAATTGTATCAAAGCCTATGAAGCCTCCATTAACCCTTGACTGTGTTTGCATTCGTAGATTATTATGGATACCTGCAATTAATATAATAAGTTTATATCCTACATCAGCAGCTTTATTGATTAATGCTAAATAGTTGGCAGTTTTACCAGATTGAACATTCCCCATAACCAGCCCTTTTTTAATACATTCTGTATCAATATTTGGGTTAGTCATAAAATCTAATGTTTCCTCTGTTGTTTTAAAAATTTTATCTACTACTTGTCTAGAAAAACCTTCATCAGTATTTAAGTAATTCTTATATCTATCAGAATAATATGTAGATGGATTATCTAATGTATGTAACCAAGGTTCTTTATCTTTTGACATAATTGTTGAAGCACGAGGGATTGTTATTGTTTCTTGAGAATGAATTTCCCTACTTAAATGTTTAATATCATCATCTGATAATTGACATCCTAATAAATCTAGTTCATCAGCTTTAAGTCTTAGTAACTTTTCAACAAAATTAATTTCTGGAATAAACCCTTGTTCTTTTTGGTCTAAAAATCCTTTAACTAATTTTCTTGCTTTTTCTAAACATTTTATATTCATATTGCATTCTTCATAAATCTTATCCAATCTTTAGTGTAGATATTAAACGGTTCTGTTGATTTAAAATACTTGATGAATTCATCATCTGTCATAAAGTCTCGTTCCATTTTAATCTTATTATTTGCCATCTCTTCTAGTTCTATATCCGGAATTGATATTGGATTAATATCTTTAGGATTATTGTTCCCTATATCAGAGTATAGGGCATCTTTTGGGAAAAAATCACCTATTAAATTTAATATATTATTGAATTCACTCACCTTCGAATCATTTAGGTCTTCAATAAATTTTTCTATAAAAGGGTGTTCTTTATTTATTGAATAATTTATTTCACCCCTAGCACTATGTCTTTCCCAAAATGCACTATTTGAGCTACTACTTTTATGACCTCTTGCTCTATAAACCCGAGTAGAAGTACCTGCAATTTTTTCTATAATTTTTTTCAATCTTTGTCTTATAATTGATGGAGGAGAGGCATTCGATTTTTTAACATCAATTTTCCATAAGTGATCTAAACTATTTGGTAAGTCTATTTGAATTCTAGCTAGTTTATACATTTCAGATTGAGGAATTAATCTGAACCAAGTACCAGATACAAGGAGTCTTTTATTTCTATAAACATAAAATCCTTGATTTTTCAAATACCCACCTTCTCCAGCATAATAATCATATTCTTGAACTGATATTTTAGTGTAGTGAGGTAATATGTAAGGTTTTATGATTATTTTTGAAGTTTCTATTGCTATTATTTCTTCGGTTAATTCTTGTGTAGCAGGGTGTTTTGTGTGAAAAGGGTCAAAAGGTTTTAATTGTTCGTCATTTATAAAAATATTTACTTTGTCTTTACCTTTTAAATATCTATGAAATACTAGTTCAAGATGCTTTTGTACAGAATCTATTTTTTCATATACTATATTTTCTGTTAAAGATGAAACTGTATTATCGATAATTCTATCTGTTTCTTCCCATAACACTAATGTTCCATTTTTCTGCATTGAATTAATTTTATATAGATTTGAAATTTCATTATCATCAAGTATTTGTAGTGACCAATCCTCTGTTTCAGCAACAAAATCTAAATCCCATTTTGCAGATATTTTATGATTGTTTTGTGAAGAGGCAACAGTTAGTTTTCTACATTGAGAGAATGAAGCGGTTTTTAATCCTAATCCAAAACGACCTAAGTCATTTTCACTTCGGGAATCTAAAGGATTCTTACTACCTGCTCTCATCGCTTCAATAAGTTCTAGCTCAGTCATTCCTTCGCCATCATCAATAATAGCTAAAGATAAGCTTTGGCTATGAAAATCAAAGTATATTTTTATATTTTTTGCATGTGCGGTAATACTATTATCAATAATATCAGCAATTGCACTTTCAAAGGAATAACCTATATCTCGTAGAGACTCAATGAGGGATGAAGCTTTTGGTAATACTTGAACCTTTTTTATAATACACCTCCATATTTATATAAAATATATTTTGTAATTATAGCTTCTATTTGTAATGAGATGGTTTAAAATATGAAGAAAATTTCTTATCCTTATTTAAACCTATTTAAGATGTTGAAAAATAAATATATATTGGAGCTACTTGTAACCATCTTTCAATATATTGGATGGATTATAACGAGTTTGAGTAGTGTCGGAAGTTAAGTATAAATTATTTTATGAAGCCAACAAGTTTCTTTTTTGTACATATGTGTATAGTGTAGATTGTGAACCATATCCAAGATGCTTATCTACTACTTTTTTGTAGCTAAGACCAAGGTTGAGTAATTCAATAATCCTTTCTTTATCTTTATCAAAAATACTTTTTTGGATTACACCTGTTGGCTTACCAAGTTTTACACCTTTTTCCTTTAGACCTTTGAGTGCCTCTTTAGTTCGTTGGCTTATGATGTCTCTTTCAAATTCACTAAACATAGATAACATTGTAATCATCATTTTATTCATGGGGTCACTCTCTTTTATAAAGAGATTTTGTTTAAGTATGCGAACTTCCACACCTTTTTTCAAAATCATATCTATCAGGTTGATGACTTCACCAGTATTTCTACCAAGTCGTGATAACTCCGTAACGATTAAAATATCATTTTTGTTTAGCTGTTCGAGGAGTTCATCTATTTTTCTTGCTCTTGTATCTTTTCGTGAAGAGATTTCTATTGCAATATTTGTATCTATTGTTAAGTTATTCAAGTCACAGTATCGTTGTATTTCATCTTTTTGGTGTTGGATTGTTTGAGTGTCGGTGCTGACTCTAATGTAGGAAAATATCATTGAAAATTACTCCG